>NZ_JAPDUW010000001.1:3237500-3447500 GCF_026015295.1 Segatella copri
TCCTTTAAATGAATTGTTTAACAAAGCTGTTCCAACAGAAGAGACGGAGGATTGGCTATATCCTAGCCTTTTCAGGCCCGATGATTTCTAAACGGGACAGCAGTGATATTTATTAATTAATTAAACGAGAGAGATTTATGGAAAAAAGACTCATGACGTTTATTGCCTGCCTCTTCCTTAGTTTAGGAATGGCGTTGGCGCAAACTCAAGTTTCCGGTAAAGTAACCTCTGCAGAGGATGGTGAGCCAATCATTGGTGCATCTATCAAAGTAGTGGGTACAAAGACCGGTGCGGTTACCGACATTGAAGGTAACTTCTCATTAACCGCTCCAGAAGGAGCAAAACTGGAGATTTCATATATTGGTATGAATTCCCAAACTGTTAAGGCAGGTTCTAACATGAAGATTGTTTTGAATCCTGACAATAAGACTTTGGACGAAGTCGTTGTTGTGGCTTATGGTACTGCAAAGAAGAGTGCCTTTACAGGTTCAGCAGCTGTCATGAAAACAGAAGATATTGCAAAGGTTGCAGACTCAAACCCAGTTCAGGCTTTGACAGGTAAAGTTTCTGGTGTACAGATTAACACGCAAACTGGTCAGCCAGGTGTTGAAAATTTCAAAATCCGTATTCGAGGTATCAGTTCAATCAATGCTGGTAGCACCCCATTGGTTATTGTCGATGGTTCTCCTTGGGATGGAGACATGAATGATATCAACCCTAACGATATTGCTTCTATGACAGTATTGAAGGATGCTGCTTCTGCCGCTCTTTATGGTGCTCGTGGTGCCAATGGTGTAGTCATCATCACAACAAAGACTGGCAAGGAAGGTTCTTCATCAATCACCGTAGATGCAAAGTGGGGTTCAAACTCACGTGCTACACAGGATTACAAATATGTCAAGAGCCCTGCTAAATATTATGAGACTTGGTACAAGGGCCTTTACAATTACGCAAAGGCACAAGGTATGGGCAACGAGTCTGCTGTAGCATGGGCAAACGAGAACCTTTGCTCTGATAACGATTACGGATTGGGTTACAACGTATATACCGTACCAGATGGTCAATATCTGATTGGCTCTAATGGTAGAATCAACCCTAACGCTACACTAGGTCGTGTTTATAACTACCAAGGTCAGGACTTCATGATTACTCCAGATGACTGGACTGATGCCACATATCAGAACAGTTTGCGTCAGGAGTATGCAATCACTGCAACCGGAAGCACAGATAAATCTTCTTTTTATGGTTCTGCCAACTATTTGAGCAATGATGGTATCACAAAAGCTTCTAATTACAAGCGTTTTACTGGTCGTTTGAAGGCAGACTTTCAGTTGCGCCCATGGTTGAAGATGGGTGGTAACTTCAGCTACTCACATGCCAACACCAACTATCTCAGTACAGATGATGATGGAGCAGCAGGTTCATCAGGCAACGTGTTTGCCTTAACAACTGTAGCTCCAATTTATCCTCTGTATGTACGCGATGGCAAAGGTAATATCCTCTACAACTCGGAGGCTAAGCTTAATGTATACGACTATGGAGATGGAGAAGTTAATGGAATGATACGTCCATATATTTCACAGGCAAACCCATTAAGTTCCAACCAACTTGACACTCATAATCAGGAGAGCAACACATTTAATGCTGTAGGTTTCGCAGAGATTCGCTTCTTGAACGATTTCAAGTTCACATCTACAAATAGCGTAATGGACTCTGAGGCTCGTTCAACATTAACAACCAACCCTTATTATGGTCAGTATGCAGCATCAAATGGTCAGGTAACAAAGGCTCATACACGTAGATGGTCTTACAACTATCAGCAGTTGCTGGATTGGCATCATGCATTTGACAAGCATGATGTTGACATCATGTTGGGTCATGAGTATTATCGTACTCGTTATCAGTCTCTCGATGCATACAAAACCAACATGTATTCATTCGATATTCCAGAACTTTCAGCAGCAGTGAATGCCGGTTCTGCAGACTCTTATTCAGATGACTATAATACAGAAGGTTGGTTTGGTCGTGTACAATACAACTATGCAGAAAAGTACTTCGGTTCTGTATCTTACCGTCGTGACGCCTCTTCACGTTTTGCACCAGAGAACCGTTGGGGTAATTTCTGGTCATTCGGTGCAGCATGGTTAATTTCTAAGGAAAAATTCTTCAATGTATCTTGGATAGATGAGTTGAAATTAAAGGCTTCCTATGGTGAGCAGGGTAATGACAACATCCAAGACCCAGACTATGGATGGGATCGCTACCTCTACCAGAATACCTATGATGTTGTGAACTCTAATGGACAGCCATCATTGGTTCCTAAGACTATGGGTAATAGAGATATCACATGGGAAAAGGGTGGCAACTTCAATGCCGGTATCGACTTCAGTTTGTTCAGAAGTCGTTTGACAGGTAGCATTGAGTACTTCTATCGTAAGACTACAGATATGTTATTCTACTTCCCATTACCAACTTCTTTTGGTTATGGTGGTTATTATGCAAACATTGGTGATATGCGCAACTCTGGTTTTGAGTTCACTTTCGATGGAACTATCATCAAGACCAAGGACTTGACATGGGGAATCAACTTGAACCTTACCACTTACGGCAACAAGATTACCCGTTTGCCTGAAGAACGTAAGACTGCAACCGTTGATGGTATTAGAGGTTATGCTTCTGGCAACTATTTTATCGGTGAAGGCAAGGCACTTTACAACTGGTATATGCCAAAGTATGCAGGCGTGGATCCCGAAACAGGTGTAGCTCTTTACTGGAAAGACGTAAAGGATGCTAATGGAAACGTAACAGGCGAAGAAAAAACCGACAAGTACTCTGAAGCTACAGAGCACCTTTGTGGTACTGCCCTTGCTCCAGTATATGGAGGTTTCGGAACAAACTTAACCTGGAAGGGACTTGATGTGTCAGTAAACTTTACCTATCAGATTGGTGGTAAGGTATATGATAGTACATACGCATCAGCTATGAAACTTGACAATGGTCATATTTTCCACGCTGATATGCTGAATGCTTGGAGCGAAGACAATAAAGGCTCTAATATTCCACGTATCCAGTTCAACGACACATACACAGCGTCACAGTCTGATCGTTTCTTGACAAACGCATCATATTTGACACTTCAGGACTTCACTATTGGTTATTCTTTGCCAAAGCAGTTGATTCAGAGTATCGGTCTTACTAAAGTTCGTCTTTACGTACAAGGCAACAATCTCTGGTTGTGGTCAAAGCGTCAGGGTCTTGACCCACGTCAGTCTATCTCAGGTGAAACAACTGCTGCATATTATTCACCAATCCGCACTATCTCTGGTGGTGTATCAGTTTCATTCTAACAAACTAAAAGATAACATAGAATATGAAAAGATTTCATAAATATATATTAGGAGCTAGCCTCTTGTCTATCGCACTTGTAACTACAAGTTGCGAAGACGAGACTGAGCCAACACACTTTGCAACCCAAGATCAAGCAAGTGCGTCAAGTGCTGCCACAAGAGCATTGGTATATGCAATGCCAGCATATTTCAATCATATAGATGAAAGTCTCATAGATGAAAAAAATTGGCATGGAGCATTCGGCTATGGTGCCATGATGATTATCCGTGATTTGCAAACTGGCGACCGTTCTATTGGTACAAAATATAATGGTCACTTTAAAAATTATGCATGCGATCAGTACATGGGCAAGCGTTATATCTACGCAAACTACCCTTGGAGTTATTACTATGGCTTTATCTTGACTACCAACAAGGTTATTGCAGCCATAGACCTTAACAATTGTACAGATGATCAGAAAGGCTACTACGGCATTGCCAGTGCTTTCCGTGCATTCTGTTATCTTGACTTAGCTCGTACTTACGAGTTCCTTGACAACAAGAAAGTTAAGTCGGTAAATGAAAACGGAAAGGATGTTGCTGGTCTTACTGTTCCTATCATAACAGACGCAATTAGCGAGAACGATGCACGCAAAAATCCACGTGCAACACGTGCTGATATGGCAAAGTTCATTGAGGACGATTTGAACAAAGCAGAAGAATACATTAAGTTTTCAACAGAAAAAACAAACATCTTGCCAGACCTCGCGTGTGTTTATGGTTTAAAGGCACGCCTTTATATGTGGCTTGAAGACTATACGAATGCTGCTAAGTATGCAAAACTGGCATTCACTACAACATCTTCAAAGCCAATGACTGAGTCGGACTGTCTTGATGCTCAAAAAGGTTTCAATGACCTATCAAAGTGGATGTGGGGCGCAAAACAGACATCTGAAGATGATGCCGTTAAAACAGGTATCGTAAACTGGACTTCATGGGCATGTAATGAAACAACATTTGGTTATGCCGGTGTTGGTGCATATAACTTAATTGACGCCAATCTCTATAGCCAGATTGATGATAAGGACTTCAGAAAGAAGGAATTTATCGGTCCTAATGGTCCTTCAAAAGACCAGAAGATTTTGACCAAATTGCAACAAGCTTACGCATCAATTAAGTTCCGTCCTAATGAAGGTAATGCAGATTCTTATCAGACTGGTGCAGCATCAGCTTATCCTATCATGCGTATAGAAGAAATGTATTTTATCTGGGCTGAAGCAGAAGCTCATCTTGATGCCGCTAAGGGTAAGGAAGACTTGATTGAAGTTATGACTACCAAATTGAAGCGTAACCCAGATTATGCATTTACCGGAACGACAACAGAAGAAGTTGTAAACGAAATCGTAAAGCAGAAGCGAATCGAGCTATTTGGTGAAGGTCAGACATTCTTCGACATCAAGCGTCTTAACATGTCAGTAGATCGCACATATAATGGAAACAACTGGATTCCATTGGCTCGACTCAAGACAGATGGTCGTCCTGCATGGATGAACTGGGTTATTCCTCAGAATGAGGAGAAGAATAACTCTGCACTGGCAGATTACAATAACCCAGACCCTTCTGATGTATACACAAAGTAATTATAATTCGTAAAACAAGAAATTATGAACAAATTGATGAAATATAGCTGTTTCGCAATCATGGCATTGTCAGCATTGACATTTACTGCTTGTACAGAAGATTATGATTACGATCCATACACTAATGTAGAAAACTCAGGTTTTTACTTTACAGAAGCCAGTGACAGAGCATTGTTCTACCCAGAGGATACCAAGAGTATCACTGTAGAGGTTTGCAGAGCTGAAAGTGAGTCAAAGGAAGCTGCTACAGTTCAGCTTTCAGCGAGTTCAAATCTAGTTACACTTCCTTCTGAAGTATCATTTGCTGCTGGTGAAAGCAAGAAAGAAATAACTATTCCTGTTGCAAACACACCAGGCATACATGACGTAGATATTACCATCGCAAATGAAAAGGACAAGTTTGCATATGGTCCTGTCACATATTCTCAAAGAATCATTGTTTGTGGAGAGAAATTGTCTGGTGTATTTACCTCACAACAATTAAAAACAACAAAAAATGTAGTTGTATACAAACTAGGGAATGACGGATACGACATTAAAGATTGCTATGAGGAAGGTAATGATATCGTTTTCTCTCTAGACAAAGAAAGCAACATTATTGTTGATGAACAGCTAGCTTGGAATCATCAGAAGTATGGACCTGTATACGTAGAAGACTACGAAAGCAGTTTAGGAGTTTATCCAGGCAGTAAAGATTACCAAGGATACAGCGGTTATGACTCTGAGTCTGATACATATTACTTGACTTTGAAACACTATTGTGCTGCTGGTGCTTTCGGTAATTTCAGTGAAACATTGAAAATCTCAAGATAAAAGCATTGTTTCATTAACTATATAATTAAGGTGTATCCTTATTGCTCAACACAATGGGCAAAGGGATACACCTTTTTCTTTTTATTTATCTCCCTCTCTCTCAAACATTTTCAACCATACAGGTCGAATTCTTTCAGTAGCCAAGTCTTGCCAACTTGTCTTGCACCTTCCAGTATGAGTGGCTTCCTTCCGTGACTGTCTTTCCATTTTAACAATTGGGATATAAGTAGTCTTTCCATACGCTAAAAATTATGTTTTGGCAAAGATACTAATAAACAGTGAATTACGCAAGGAAAATCACATTTTCCTAAGGAGTTTTAGGGGTTAAAATCGAGAATTCTGTCGTAATCTCAGAAAAAAAGCAAGATTACGACAACTTTTAAACGAGAAATCTGTCGTAATCTCGATAAAAAAGTGAGATTACGACAGATTTTCATGAATTTTCTTTTTAATTACTTGTCTACGGTAGAAGAAACATTGTTCTTCTCATAGAAAGCTTTGTATTCTTCGCCACCATACTTCAGACCGAGGTCTTCGCCGGCGATACCATCGCAGAAGCCCTTGTAAGCCCACTTGCGCTTGTAGTCCTTGTCGAAGAGGTTTGGCACCTGACCCTTGAGCCAGTATTCGTGTTCAGCCTCGTTGTCTGACAGACTCCAGATGGTGATACCGCTCTGCTGAGCCTCTGGCACATTTGCCTTGTAGCTCTCCATAATCATGCGGTAGGCATCGCTCTGTGCCTTGTACTGGTTGCTGGATGGAGTGCCGGTGCCGAGAGAAAGGTCGAGCTCGGTTACACGAACCAGCTTGCCTGTGGCAGCCATCGTCTGGAACATGGCATCTACCTTTGCCTTCAGCTCCGCAATGCTGGTTGCGTTCTTCTCAGCATCGTCGCTGCAATTGAGGGTGACGTGCATCTGGGTACCGATACCATCTACAATAGGAGAGCCGTTCTTCTCATCTATTTCCTTTGCAAACTTGATGAGCGCTTCGAGCTTCTTAGGAGAGGTCTCCAGGTTGTAGTCGTTGACGAAGAGCTTGGTATCTGCAGGCAGATACTTGCGTGCCAGCTGGAATGCCTTGACAGGGTAATCCTTTACGTAATAGCCCCAATACCAGTGACCTGATTCCCAGTTGAGGCTCAGACCATCTGCTTCTGACTCGGTAGGTTCGCTGTCGCCTTCCATTCCGAATACACCATCATATCCACGGCGACCATAGCTGCCGTCGGCGATAGGTTCGTTGATGACATCGTAGCCGAAAGGCACCACGTTCTTTTCCTTCAAGTGATTAGCTACGCCGCTAACCCATGCATCCATTGCACTTTCGAGGGCAGCCTGCTTCTCGGCAGGAGTCTTCAGTACGTAGTACATCTTGCTGCCGGCACGGGTGGCTTTTCTTGCCTTTCCTTTTCTAGCCAGAACATACTGGATGCCTCTTGTTGCGGTACTCTGATTCTTGGCAAGACCGAACTTGATGTTATCTATATAATAGGTAGCGCCTACCTTGCCGAAGTTGAGGATGATGCGGTTGGCGTCATCGTAAGCCGGGGTAAAGGTGAATTCGCATTTCACCCAATCGGTACCTACGTTGAAGGTATTGTAACCGCCCTGAGAACTGTATGTGGTTCCATTCTGATACTGGAACTGCAATTCACCTGCAGAAGAAGTAGACTTGGCATAGAACTGGATGATATACTTCTTGCCTTCCTGCAGCGCATCGTCGAAGGTATAGGCACACTGGGCTTCCCAGGCATTGCCGTCGCCCTTGTTCTTCAAGGCAAGAGCCTTGCTGTTGTTATAGCCTACGCCTTCTTCTACTTCGGCACTTTCCTTGTTGCTACCCCAAGAGCCCCAATTGCCTGTGGTTCCACCTTCGAAGTCTGATGCATCACCTGCAAGTACATTGTTCATCGGGTCTTCCTGCTTTAAACCAAACTGGATATCGTCGATGGTATAGGTAGCGCCTACCTTACCGAAGTTGAGGATGATGCGGTTCACATCATCATATTTGTCAATGGTGAACTCATACTGGAAGGTTTGCCAGTCGGTACCTACGTTGAAAGTATTATATCCGCCCTGAGAACTGTATGTGGTTCCATTCTGATACTGGAATTGCAATTCACCGGCAGGAGAAGTAGACTTCGCCTTGAACTTGATGACGTATGTCTTGTTCATCTCCAGATAATCATTGAATGTATAGGCACACTGGGCTTCCCATGCGTTGCCGTCGCCCTTGTTTTCAAGGACGAGTGCTGCCGTGCCATCCTGTCCGGCTCCGGCTACCGCTCCTGCTTCATTCTTGTTGCTGCCCCAAGCACTCCAACCGCCAGTGGTACCGCCATTAAAATCGGCAGCATCGCCTGAGAGAACGTTGGCAATATCTCCATCACTTTCTACCACCAGGGTAGGGGCGATGAGCGATTTCAGATAAGTCTGGTTCTGCTGGGTGTGCCAGAAGAAGTTATGACCGTAGAGTTGCATGTTGCCATCTAATGCTGCAAGGAGCTTGTCTACGGTAGCGAAGTTCAGAGAACCGCTGTTGCCCATAATGGCATCATTCTTCATCGCATTGCCCGGTGTAAATACCTGATAGTTGGCATTTGCCAGATCGCCTTCGCCATTCTCGTTGTTCGCATATAAGTCAGCACCCATACCGATACCTATCTTCATGTTCGGTGTGTACTGCTGGGCATAGTCCTTGATATTATCGTAGTTGGCGATGACTTCCTTTACGGCGATAGGAATCTCTGCCTTGGTAACGTCAGCATGATTGGCTGGCTTACCCCACTGCATGATCTGGTCGTCGCAACCAGTGAGTAGCATCGCTGATGCTACTATTGGTATCATTATCTTATTGATTTTCATCATGATTTTCATTTAAGGGTTATTATTCTGTTGCTGTTTCGTCATCATTGAAGTCCTTTACCGTGATAGACTTGGTGCTGACAACGCGGAAGTTGTCTACATAAATCTTCAGGTTGAAGGTACTTGCCTTGTACTTGATGTCGTCAGAGAATTCCAGGTCGCTGTTGGCGAGGAACAGGACGAAGTTCCTGTATGAACCTCCGTTTCTGTCTTCTACAATCTTCTGGAAGGTTACGTCTGGAGCCTTCTCCGGGTCGTAATTGCCAAAAGCAGTCATCGGAATGGTGATGGTCTGCCAGCGTTCGCCTGTGCTCCAGGCTGTATGAGAACCATCCTCTGTGTTCAGCCAAGGAACCCATACGGTAGCTGTGTTGGTGTACTCTGCGCTGTACTTTGTAGGAGCTGATCCCCAACCATAGCCGTTCAGGTTGTTCTGCAGAGAGATTTCGAGCTGACCTGTGAGATCCCATGGCTCCGGACAATAGATGTCGAACTGGATAGCCAGGTCGGAAGCACTTGTCTCGGCAGGGATGGTGGTGTACATGCGGCTCCAGTCGTCGTTTGCATTATCGTTGCCTGCTGTTGCCCAGTATTTGCCGTTACCGCCTGCATCCAGACCACCTGCATCGAGCAGAGACTGTGGAGCGAGCAATGCTACCTTGCCACGACCGGTGTTGAGAGGATCGTCTACGAGATCGTCTGTACCGTAAGTTGCGCTCCATGAACCCAGTTCGCCATTTCCATCGAAATCGGTAATGAAGTTGCCGAAGTCGTTGAAATAGGTTGGTGACTTGGCTGTACCATTGGCACCTTCGCTGGTGATGGAACCCGACTTGGTGAGGTCGGCAGAACTTGGAACGGTAAAGCTGTACCATTTGCCGTCGGCATCATTGCGGATGCCATCAGTAATTTCTGTACCATCAGGAAGTGTAATCTTGGTAGTTTCCTGCAGGTTGGCTCCATAAACGGTTACCGTTTCGCCAGCCTTAGGCAAGGTGTTGTCTACACTTGTAACAGCAGGTGCAGCTGCACGAATGGTAAATTCGTAAACCAGCTTGTTGTTATCGTTCTTGTAGAATACGATGGTATTGCGAACGTCAGCATCTGCCTTGTCTATCGGAGTAGCGGCATTCAGCGTAACCCATACATTATTATCGGTCATCAGGGCGTTGTTGAAGTAAGTTTCGTAACCGTTGACATAGATTTTCTTCAAGCCGCTGAAGCCGGAACCTTCAATTCGGAGCAACTGTCCCAGACGGGCAAACTCCACCGGACGATCCTGATTTACCTCGTCGTCCACATTCTCCAGGTATATCTGGTTAATCTGCATTGCAGCCGAGCTTCCGCCGTTGTCGTCATCGCTGCATGCTGTAAGGGTGAATGCAGCCAATGCGAGGCACAATGTCCAGAGATATTTAATTGTTTTCATAATTCTTTATTTATTAAAGATGAATGATACAGGTTGTGCCTGTTATTTAAACAAATCGGTGTCTTCTACCTCGCGGTTGCCAAACTGGTAAGCTACGGTAGCTATGTTGCCGTTACCATCTGGCTTGAGGAGAGGATTCTTGGTCTGGTCGGTATCAGCGATAGGCAAAGTCAGATTCTTGGCTGTTGCTGTGGCTACGCTAGGACCTGGTGCAGTATAATCCTCGCTCAGAACATATTCGTGAGTAGATGACTTGAAGTAGCTGGCATTGCGGTACTGGTTGTTGATATAGTTCACCATTTCCTGCTGCTGATAGTAGCCGCGGCGGACGATGAAGTACCAGTACAAGCCTTCGAATGCTGTTTCCAGACGGAATTCGTGACGGATGTCTTCGAAGGAAAGACTGTTCTTGGTAGGAACACCTGCACGGGTGCGTAGCTTGTTGAAATACTTGAGTGCCGTAGCATCGGTAGTCGTTGCGTTATTACCCAATACTGCTTCGGCATAGTTGAGGTAAACCTCAGCCAGACGCATCATGTAAGTATTGATACCCGAGTTGTTGTTCATCGCAAATCCGTTTACAGCATTGGTACCGATGACATACTTCTTGATGTTGGCACCCTGTTCGCCTGGCTTCTCGGTTTCACCATATATATATGGCTTCTCCGGATTGGCAGAAAGTTCAGGATAAGTTTCGCCATAAGAAGCCACGCAGTTGTGACGGCGGATGGCATCATCTACCTTTGTGCCGAGGGTAGGGTCTTCATACTCCTTGAACTCTTCCCAGAGATCGTAAGAGCAGAATGTAGAGCCACCCCAAGAGTTGCCCTGGTTAACCTGTGTGCTCCATGCCAGGAAGCGGGTCATTGATTGGGCAAGACCTCCTTCTGCACCTGCCTGGAACTGCAACTGGAAGATGCTCTCACTATTATTATTAAAGGTAGAGGCAGCAAACAGTTCTGCATAGGTATCAGCCAGCTGGTAAGGTCCCTGCTCAATAACAATGGCGGCAGCCTTCTTGGCAGCATCGAGATAATATTCGTTGCGGGTTCCGCGGTTCTTATCTGTAGCCGCATTGGTTCCGTCGTAACGGCCGCTGGTGGTTAAACCTGCCATTGAGAGATAGAAGCGGCTCAGCATGGCATAAGCTGCATACTTGTTGATGCGGCCTGTAGCAGGAGAGGCTGCTGGCAGATGAACGGCTGCGTACTCCATATCGCGGATGGCATATTCAATGCCGTCTATTCCTGGGTTTGGACTAACTACGTAATTGTTAACCAGACTCTGGGTGTCGTTGTAGATGACAGCGCATCCCCAGAGTGAACTGATATACCAGTAGGCGAGACCACGCATAAAACGGGCTTCAGCAATACCCTGCAGTTTAGCCGTCTCGCTTACGTTGGAAGACGAGTGATTGGCTATGTTGTTGATGGTATTGTTTGCCTGAGCTACAACCGAATAGAGTGACCCCCAAGCTTCGGTAAGACCAATGGAAAGACCAGTCTCAGTGAAGTTTGTATATGGGTAAAGGTAGTCTGAGTATTGAGCTGTGATGTTGTTGGCACGACCATCGCCCATTCCATAATAGAACTTATCATTGAAGTCGTACCAAACATAGCTATATAGCGGCATGACTGCCTGTGATACGGCTTCATCGTTGTCGAAGAAGTTATCCTGCGAAATCTGGTAGGTATTCTTCTGCTCCAGGAAGTCGTTGGCACAGCCCGTGAATGAGAGCATTCCCGCCAGCGCCAATGTATATTTTAATATGTTTGTTTTCATGTTCTTGTTACTTTAAGAAGTTGATGATTTAGAACTGCACATTTACACCGAAAGTATAGATGCGTGGTGATGGATAGCGGCTGTAGTCTACACCGTTGAGGAGAGCATTACCGCGCATCGAACCAACTTCTGGGTCGAAGCCATCATACTTGGTGATAGTGAATACATTCTGAATGTTGCAGTAGAGCTTGACGTTGTTCAGGAATGTGTGGCTGAGCCACTTGCGAGGCAAAGTGTAGCTGAGTGCTATGTTCTGGAGACGGATGTATGAACCATCTTCTACATAAGCATCGCTTACACGGTTGTTCTTGTTTACACCACTTTCTGTTGACAGACGAGGCATGATGGAACCGGTGTTAACAACGTAGTAGTTGCGGTAGTCGTCCGGACCGTTTTCATCATACTTAGCCAGACGTGCATAGTCCATCACCTCAGTCAACTGGTTGCTTGTAGAACCGGTGATGTTGAGGAAACGCTTGCCATAGTTCATAATCTTGTTGCCGTAAGAGCCGCTGAACTGGAAGCTCAGGTCGAAGCCCTTATAAGAGAAGGTATTGCCGAAACCGAAGGTGAACTTAGGCTCTGGGTTGCCGATGAAGGTCTGGTCGTTGTTGTCGATGACACCATCGCCATTGATATCCTCATAGATGTAGTCGCCGATGAATACACCACCACTTGTAGGGCTTGTAGCAATCTTGGCACCTTCTGGCAGAGCAACCTGCTTCACGTTGCCGTTGGCATCCTTATACCAGAAATCTTCTGGCTTGTCGAAACGGCCGATAACCTTGTAACCCCAGAACTGACCGATAGGCTGACCTACCCTGGTGTTGGTAACGGTAGCGGTTTCAGAACCGATCTGTACGGTTTGAGGAAGACTACCTGTCTCTGAATCAAGAGATACCACCTTATTACGGTTCAGTGAGAATACGAAGTTAGAGTGCCATGAGAAGTTCTTGTTCTCGATATTGGCGGTGTTGATGGTGAACTCGATACCCTTGTTCTCCAGACTACCTACGTTACCCCAAGGGTTGGAGGCAGTACCATACTTGGAACCTGTACCAGAACCGATGAAGGCTGGCAGGTCGAGCATCATCAGTAGGTCGTTGGTCTTCTTGTAGTACCAGTCGAACACGATGTCGATGCGGCTGTTAAAGAGAGATAAGTCGAAACCTACGTTGGTAGAGTAGGTGGTCTCCCACTTCAGTTCCGGGTTGGCATTGTTGGCATTCATGACGCCCACACCCCATGAAGTGGTATAGTTCTTGAGCATGGCTGCATAGGCCCACTGCTGTACGTTCTGGTTACCGGTAGCACCCCAGCCCAAGCGCAACTTGAGGTTGTTGATGACCTTGTTGTCCTTCAGGAAGTTCTCCTGGCTGGCGCGCCATGCGAAGGCTGCTGATGGGAACCAACCCCAGCGGTGACCCTCGGCAAACTTGTTGGAGCCATCGCAACGGAGTGTTGCTGTTAGGAGATAGCGGTCAGCATAATTATAGAGTGCACGACCGAAGTAAGAGTAGAGCTTGTAGCCGTCCTGGTTACCTTGGGTCAGGTTGATGTTGGCACCTGTTGTTGCACCGGCAATGAGGTCGGTTACTGAGTTTGAAAGATAACCGGAGTTGCTGGCAGCAAAGTTCTCCCAATAGCTCTGGCTCATTTCCTGACCAGCCATTACATTAATATTATGCTTCTCGGCTATTGTACCGTTGTAGGTCAGGATGTTGCGCCAAGACCAGTACTTGGTATCATTCTTGTACCAGGCACCATCGCGCTGTGAACTCTCGCGCACGCCAAACTTATAGTCAGGCTGGTATGTCTTTGTCTTGTTGAGATTATAATCTGTAGAAAGCTCAGTCTTCAAGGTAAGTCCCTTCAGGAGAGTTGCTTCCAGATAAGTATTGATACGGAAGTTGAGTCGCTTGGCATAGTTGGTCTTGATTTCTGCCAAAGCTACTGCGTTGTCTGGCATCCACTGGTCGTCTGGTCCGTCATAACCACCATTTGGATTGCGCACGGCAACAGAAGGCTGAGACTTCAATGCGGTCATGATGATGTCCCAGTTTTTCTCCATTTCCTGCTTTGAATCAGAGAGTGAGAAAGAAATACCGCCCTTGAGCCATTTCTTGAGTTCGGTATCAATGTTACCACGCAAGGTCTGGCGCTTGAAGCCTGTCTTCAGACCGATACCAGCCTGGTTGAGGTAGCCGACAGAAATAGCGTAGGTAGTGCGGCCGTTACCACCAGAAAGAGAAAGACTGTGGTTGGTCATGAAGGCTGTACTGAACAGTTCGTCCTGCCAGTCAGTACCATCGCCGAGAAGTTCAGGGCGCAGCCAGGTGCTGGATGCTGGTTTGATCTTGGCATCAGAGATAGCATTGTAGTGCTCAGCATACTGTTTCAGGTTCATCACGTCAAGTTTCTTAGGCATAGCCTGCCAACCCACATAACCATCGTAGGTTATCTGAGCCTCACCATTCTGACCACGCTTGGTGGTAATCATGATGACACCATTAGATGCGCGTGAACCATAGATAGCGGTAGCCGAAGCATCCTTCAGAATATCCATAGTCAGGATATCGCTAGGGTTGATGCCTGCCAATGGGTTGGAATTTCCATTGTCAGAACCATCTGAGTCGATGATGACACCATCGATAACGAAGATAGGTTGGGAGGTGGCATTCAGAGAGTTCGTACCGCGGATGCGGATGGTACTACTACCACCAGGAGTACCTGTGTTGGCTTGAATCTGCACACCGGCAGCACGACCCTGGAGAACCTGGTCGATACTCGTTGTGACTGATTTCTCAAAAGCTTTGTTGTCTACCTGGGTAACCGCACCGGTCAAATCGGCCTTGCGCATGGTACCATAACCTACTACCACCACCTCGCTAAGAGCCTGGGCGTCGGTTACCAGAGTTACATCAATAGGACCATTGCCAACTTTCACCTCCTTATCTTTATAGCCAAGATAAGAGATCTGTAAAGTTGCACCTTTTGGGGCTTTCAGGGTGAAGTTACCGTCCAGGTCGGTAACGGTTGCCATATTTGGCTGCCCCTTCACACGAACTGTCGCGCCAATGATTGGACCATCGTCTGCGACCACTGTACCTTTTACATTACCGTTTTGAGCCACTGCATTCTGGTATGGGAATGCAACGAACATAAACAATAATGACAGGTACTTTAAAGCATTACCTGCATGTCTCATGATTAATTGGTTTTTGTGATTTAATTGGTTTAAAACTTGTTCGTTGGTTTATATACGAATTTCGTTTTTATTGATTTTCTGCTGCAAAGATATGTCCTTTTTCGTAAAGTACAGTTAAAATTTGTATCTTGCGTGTTTTAAAATGTTTCATGAGCAATAAAATAGACATATTAGAGCAGAAAAAAGGGGATATGCAGCTGCAAATCCCCTTTATACCTTATTATATATAGACGTTTTAGTATTCGTATAGCTTGATGTGGAGTATTTTATTGTCTCCACATGAGATGCGGGCATGGCGCCCCTGGTGGTCCTGATCGCCATTATCACGACGGATAAACTGTAATTTGCCGTTTTTGTCTACTTCAACCTGGTCTACATATCCGATACCGATACGCTTGCCTTTGAAAGTAGCGGTTTGTTTCTTTGTTTCGGTTCCACCGTTGTCTACAAATCCGTCCTCACCAAGTTTCTTTTCTTCAGCTTGCGCTTTTTCTGTCTTGCTTTGGAAGACTACGACGATTCCATTACCAGCTATGATGTATTCGTTCTTGGCTAGTTTCACAATCAAGCCACCGCCTTCAGGCCATTTACTTCCATCTGTAGCACGAGGATCCCATGGTAGCGTGAAGAAATGACGGCAGGTCATGGTAATATCTCCATCTTCAATGATGCGCTCTTTATCTTCCTGGTCGAAGAGCAATCCCCAGTTTTTGCCCTTTCCCTGATGCTGAAGCAGGATAGGAGAGAGTTGGTCGATAACCTTATATGAACGTCTGAGACTGTTCTTCACCTTGTAGTTAGCTTCATCGAGAGCAAACGGACTGAAACTGATAGCATCTGTTTCACCAAAGGTATAGTAAGCCTTTACGCCACTGTTGGCATCGCACTTCACTTCTGGAGTGAAGAAAGGATTGTCGGCACGCTTGTATTTCTCTACCCATCCCTTGTAACCGGTATCATAGATATCTGGTGCAAAGATGTCGATACTTGGTGCACCGCATTTCCAGATATCAATCAGATGGGCAAGTGGTCCGGCAGATGGATATTCGCCTGGTTTTCTGCCACGACTGTTCATTGCTGCATTTACATACATCGGAATATTGTAGATGGCTTTGCCTGCTGAGGCTAGTTGCTCTACATACTTGGCATAGTAATATGCTTGGAATTTCTCGTCAGCATAACGGTCTGTTCCGAAAACTTCTGCCCATGTACCTTTCTTCTTGAGCTTGAGTGCCTTGAGCAATGGAGCAGGAACGGGTTGACTGTAAGCTTTTTCGGCAAGAGGAGAGTGGTCGCGGGCAGATTCGAGCATGCCGATTTCGTTTTCTACCTGCATCATGATAACGGTATTCTCCTGACTGTCTACTGCTTTAATGTGCTTCATCAGTTCGCAGAAAGCTCGTTTGTCTGCTTGAAGCAGGTTATCGCTGAAGGCAGTGCATATCTCCAATGGCTTGCCATTCTCGGTGAGTGAACGAGGGAAACGCTTGGTGTTTTCCTTTACCCATAGTGGTGCATAGCAGCTCATGGAGTTCTTCCAGGCACCAAACCATAGGAAGACAATCTTCAAGTCATGCTTACGGGCAGTTGTGATGACGCTGTCTACGAGTGTAAAATCATATTTGCCCTCATTAGGTTCTACAAATTCCCAATATGCAGGAACGAAGACAGAGTTGACTCCGCTATTCTTCATCTGTTTCAATGCTTTCCTGATGTCGGCAGGACTTGTTGCTGCTGAGTTGCTCAATTCGCCAGCCAGGAGAAGCATCGGCTTGTCATTGACAACAAGCTGGGTTGCAGAGCCTTGCTTCTGCAGTTTCACTCCAGCTTGTATGTTGATGCAGCATAATAATGCAAGAAAAGATAATACGATCTTATTCATAGATCTTCATTTTAGAAAAGGTTTGAAAATACTTGAGACAGGTATTGCGCCATTCCTTTGCATTCTCCAATTGTACATTGAGCAGAGAGTCTGTATGTTGCCATTCCTGCTCATGCCCCTTCATGTACTGCTTGGCTGAGGTATGCCAAAAGTCGCGGTAAACTTCTACCATCGCCACACCCATGTTGTACTTCATGCAGAGTTCCTGCCAGAGGGTGCTGCCTGATTTCATCTTGTAAGTCCAAGGCACATGATGGAACCAGAGGAGATATTCTTCAGGACAGGTCTCGATGTTATCATACAGACTGCGATATGGTTCTGGGTACTGACCGACAGCATCTGTGCCCTTGGATGAACGGTCGAAACCTACACCCTGAGCATCAGCCTTGTGGTAGTAGACCGGACACCATTCCAAAGGATAACTTGCGATGAAACCATCTGGCTCCGGACCGTAGTGGTGGTCGAACTTGAAGATGTGGTGCAAACCCAAAGGCATCATATAGTTGACGCAAGCTTCGCGCGAAGTCATCATCATCATCTCTACCGGCTTGGTGAATTTCTCGTCCTGGTTTTCGTAGGTCTGTACGAGCCATTCGTGAGCAATCTCTTCAGCTGTAAGTGAAGGATTCCATGCCAATCGGCCAAAAGCATACCAGTTAGCCTGAGAGAAAGGATGACCGCACCAGTTGGCATCATCACCGATATTGGCTACACCTGAGATTCCAACCAGTCTGTCTGGATTAACAAAGCCAAAGAATTCCTTCCACATAGGAGCGAGATAGGTGAGGTGCTTAGACTGACCAAGATATTCCTGGGTAATCTGAAGTTCTGCTATCTGTGGAGTCTGTTTGATGTTGTCGAAGATAGGAGCGTATGGTTCACGTGGCTGGAAGTCGAGCGGACCATTCTTTGACTGTAGGATTACGTTGTCACGGAACTTGCCATCCATACCTTTGAATTCGCTGACAGCCTGTTTCACACGGTCTTCTCCCTTATGATTAGCACCATATACAAAGCTTCGCCACATGATGATGCCTCCGTATGGTTTGACGGCATCGGCAAGCATGTTGGCTCCATCGGCATGTGTGCGGTGGTAGTCGCCAGGACCAGGCTGTCCTTCAGAATTGGCTTTTACGAGGAAACCGCCAAAGTCAGGGATGGTAGCATATATCTCTTTTGCCTTCTTCTTCCACCACTGCTGAACCTTCTTATCCAGTGGGTCGGCAGTCTTGGTGTAGCCTAAAGCCATAGGCGAAGCGAAGTTGATGCTGAGGTATACCCGGATACCATAAGGACGCAGGATGTTGGCAATGATCTTCACCTTATTAATATATTCTGCGGTCATCATCTTTGGCGATGCGTTTACATTGTTCAGTACGCTGCCGTTGATGCCCAAAGAGGCGTTGGCACGGGCGTAGGTGATGAGACGGTCGTGAAGACTCTTGCTGATGCTGCCGCCCTTACCGTTCTTTCCGAGTTTGATTTCTTCCCATTTGAAGATGCTCTTTCCGGCATAGCCACGTTCGATGCTGCCATCGAGATTATCCCAATGGTTGAGAATGCGGAGACCCACTTGTGGTTTCTCTGTCTCATCGATAGCTTTACTGAAGTTCTGCTGATTACCGCTACCTGTGTTGTAGGCATCAGTGTTCTGAAGTCGAATTAACTCGTAGGCACCATAGAGCAAACCGATAGGATTGCTGGCGGTGATAGTTGCTTCGTACTGGATGTTGTCGCCTTGCTGGGCAGGACGGGCGTAGATGTTATAGCCCTCGCCCAGGTTGAGACTCTTGTCTATCTTGAGCTCAACATTCTTGCCACGCCAGTTGTTTTCTAACTCCTGCTTGGCAATCTTGGCTGTTGCATCATCAGGCAACTGTGAGATGACTTGGCATGAGTTAGCATACTGCTTTCCGAGCCATAACTGTGAACCATCACTCTGTGCAGAAACATGGAGTGATGTAAGTACCGTAAATAATAAAATGAGGTATTTCTTCATATCTTTGCAGATCGTTAGTTTGTATTGTTATTGTTTCTGCTGCAAAGATACGAAAAAATACCTTTTATATATATAGCGGTCGTTTATTTTTCATTTCTCTTTGTTTCAGCATACTCGCTAGGCGACATGCCATAGTGTTTTTTGAACACGGTAGAGAAGTGGGTCTGGTTGTTGAAACCTACAGAGTAGGCTACCTGTGTGATATTAATCTGCCCCTCTTCGATGAGTCGTGCCGCCTGTTCCAGTCGGAGGTTACGGATAAATTCTCCGGCAGAAACACCAGCAATCTCCTTCAGCTTACGGTGGAGCTGTGCACGGCTGATACCTACCTCCTCGGTAAGTTTCTCTACATTGAGGTCGGGATCGGCAAGGTGGGCGTTGATATATTTCATCACGCGTTCCATCAGGGCATCGTTATTGCCCTTTACCTGAATCTGCTCAATCTTCGCCTTCTGGCCCTGTGCTCCGCTGTATTTGCCGCGGATACGTCGCACATTATCCACCAGGTTGTCGATAAGGATATGCAGCTCTTCCATGTCGAAAGGCTTTGCCAGGAAAGCATCGGCTCCTCTGCGAAGTCCCTCCAACCGGTGTTCCACCTCGCTCTTCGAGGTGAGCAGGATGACAGGAATATCGCTGATGTTGCTGTTGCTCTTGATGTTTTTGAGCATGGTGATTCCATCCATCTCCGGCATCATCACATCGCTTATCACGAGGTCGTACTTGCCGGTGAGCAGCATCTTCAAACCTTCCTTGCCGTTGCAGGCATGCTCAAAGCGGTACCAGTCGCTCAGTTCGGTCTTGATGTATTGGGCAATCTCGCTGTCATCGTCAACTATCAGGATATTGAAGTTGCGGTTGGCCTGTACTTTCTTTTTGGTAATCTCCTGCTCCTTCTTGTCTTCTTCTTCCAGTATCTCGCCTGGCTGCAGATGGCTGTTGCCTAGCGGAATGCTTACTTCGAAGCAGGAACCCTTGATGCCGTCGGTACGGTTGTAGGCCTTGATCTTGCCTCCGTGCATTTCTACAAATGCCTTACAGAGGTTGAGCCCGATACCGGTTCCTTCGATATGGAGACCGCTGCTGTTGTTTCCCTGATAGAAACGTTCGAAGAGGCGGTCGGTCTTCTCTTCCTTCAGTCCGATGCCTGTATCTTCTACCCTGATGGTGGCATTCTTTTCGTCTTTACCTATGATAACAGTAATCTTTCCGCCATCAAAGGTATACTTCATGGCATTGGAGAGCAGGTTGGAGATAACCTTGTCAAAGTTGATGCGGTCTATCCAAACCTTCAGCTTGCCTTTATCGCTGCTGAGGCTTTCGTCTTCTTTGAGCTCAAGGGTGATGTTGCGCTCCTGTGCATTGAAGCGGTAGAGCGATACGATGCCATGTAGGAAATCCTTGAGCGGAGTCTCCTGGCAATGGAGATGCATCTGGTTCTTGTCTATCTTTCGCTCATCAAGTATCTGGTTTACCAGAAGCAGGAGGCGCTGGGCATTGCGGTCGATGGTATCGATATCCTGTTTGCTTTCGGCATCTGTTAATCTTGCTTTCAACTTGTTGAGCGGTCCCATGATCAATGTCAGCGGCGAGCGGATGTCGTGGGTGGCATTAATGAGGAACTGCATCTTGGTCTCTTCCAGGTCTGCCTTGCGGCGGCGCTCGTATGTATAGATGACATACAGGATGACGCTTGCTGTGATCAGGATATAGAGGAGATATGCCTCGGGTGATGCATACCAAGGGTCGCATACCTTGATGTTGATGATGGTAGGATTCTTGGAATATCTGCCATTGCTGGTAGCTCTCACCTCCAGCGTATAGTCGCCCGGTTTCAACTTGTTGAATGCTACGGCATTGGCTCCCTCATTGGTGCTGTTCCATTTGCCGTCGTTGATGCGGTATTGGAAACTGATATTGTCGGTGTTCCTGTAGTTGAGCAGCGAGAACTCCAGAGTGAATGAATTCTGGGAGTAAGGAATGCTGAAGTCTTTGACCATACAGTTGATTGGCTTTCCGTCGATGATGAAGTTGGTGAGGTGTACATCTCCCAATTCCATCTTCTTGGCTCTGACAACGTCAGGATAGAAGGTTGTGATACCATCACTGGTTCCGAAGGCGATAAGATCGCTGGCGGTATGCATGGAAGAGCCCAGCACGTACTCACGGGTAGTAAGTCCGTTGCCGTTGATGTGCCCGATAAACTGTCTGTTCTTCTGTTCGTACTGCCAGATGCCCATGGTTGTACTTACCCACAAGTCACCCTTCTGGTCTTTGATGATGCTGCAGACCTGCTTGCCTTTCAACGCTTCTGCATGAGGGAAGTTCTTCGTCTTGTTGCTCTTTCTGTCAAACAGATAGAGTCCTTCTTCCGTACCGATGATAATATCGCCGTTCTTTCCTTCGCAGATACCATTCGCCTGTCTGTCTTTCAGAATGTTGAGCCATCCGAAATCCTTGAAACTGAGCGTTCGGGTATTGAGACAGGAAACTCCATTAGAGGTTCCTATCCATAAATGGCCTGTATGATCGAGCGCCATGCTTCGCACCCAGTCGTTGCAGAGGAATCCTTTATCGCCTCTTTGCTGCATATTCAGAACGGTAACCTTGCCGCTTTCCACATTATATATATATAAGCCTTTGCTGTATACAGAAATGTAAAGGTTGCCCTGTGCATCGTCGGTCATACAGTAGATGCCGGCACTGGTAAAGGTGAGTTTCTGCTGGTATGTACCTGTATGAGGGTTGTAGCTGTAGAGTGCGCTGCCATTGCTGATCCAGTAATCGCCACGTCGGTCTTTATAGATGATGCAAGTACCGGCAGGTGACTGAGGGTGGGCGATAATCTTGCCTGAAGCATCAAAACAGAATACGCCACTGTTCTGTACCGTACACCATGTTTCACCATTTTCGCCTTGTGCAATAGATGAAACGCTGCTGCCGATGATATAGTTCTGTGCCGAAAAGCTCCAGCTGTTGAAAGCCTGCTGGCGCTGGTTAATCAGGTACAGACCTTTCTTGTAACAGCCTATCCAGAGATTGTTGTCCTTATCTTCGATGATATCGTTGACGAAGGCGGTAGCCAGATTGAAACTGCTGTTGCTGTTCTCCAACTGTTCTACCCTGTTGCTTCCCTTTCTGATCATGAGAACACCATGTTCAGAGGTGCTGATATAGAGGTTGCCTTCGTGGTCGAAGGTAGCATTGTTGATGGTTACATTATTCTGATAACCGCCAAAGTCGTAGCCGGCATCAGCGATGCGGCCTGTCCGGTAATCATAATAGACGATGCCATACATACAGACGATGAGCATGGTCTGCGGGCGATGTTGGATGAAAGCCACAGGTGCTCCGCATGGCGATTTGAAGTCTTTGCGCTGCACCTTGCCTTGTTTTTTGATGAAACGGGTGAAGATAGAAAGGTGGCTACTCTGCCAGAGATAATGATGCTTATCTTCGTAGATATGGGTAAAGAATACATCAGAATCGCGCTCAGCGTATTGCCTTTCCTGTCTGATAGTGAAAAGGTCGTCTGTTCCTTTCTGGGTATTTCTGTCTTTTACAGAATAGAGACCATATCCTGCAGTACCCAGCAGGATATCGCCATTGTGACTTTCTACCATAGAATAGATACGTGGCTTTCTGCCATCAGGAAACTGGAGACGGGCGAAATCGTTCGTCTCATAATTATAGCGCATCAGTCCCTTGGCACTACCTATCCATAGGTTACCTTTCTTATCTACCAGCAGGTCGGAGATAATGTTGTCAGTAATGGAGGTTGTGTCTTCTTCGTTGTGCAGATAGTTGGTAAAACGGTAGCCGTCAAACTTGCTGAGTCCGTATTCGGTTCCCACCCAGATGTATCCGTATTTATCCTGCACAATGCAGTTGATAAGCGAACTTGACAGTTTGCCCGATGTGAAGAGTTCACCACTGTCAGCCCATACCATGAGCGAGATGGTGATAGCGAAGAGTGCCGTTAAGCAATGTCTGATATGCTTCATATTTTCTGTCCGTTTTCTTGTTTAAAATAGGTTGTTACGGCTGCAAAAGTAACAAAAAACAATGAAAGAAACAAATTCTAATGCAACAAAATGTTTCATTTCTTTTTGTTTCTTTATCTTTTTGTGCCCTTTTTGCAGGTATGAAACAAATAGAAAAGTAATGGCAACTATTAAATACCTGTTATTTCATTACTTATTAGTAAATTTGCATCGTCAACAACAATAGAAACATTAAAAGCATCATAATAACAATAAAATGAATAGACAAGCAATCAAAATATTATCGCTGGCGCTCGTATTGGCTACGTCAAGTTCTGTAGCTTTTGCCCAGAAGGTATGGAAAGGATCTTGGGCTACTGCAGTGGAATGGACTGGTAAAGGAGATATGCCTAAGGAAAGCTTGAGCAACCGTTCTTGCCGACAGATAGTTCATGTATCTTTTGGCGGAGAGGAACTCAGAGTGAAGCTCAGCAACGAGCAGAGCAAGGAGCCGGTAGAAATCAAATCGGTGTATATTGCAGATACTGATGTTCCAAGCAATTGGGGAATCAATGCCAAGACAGTGAAGTATCTCAAGTTTAATGGCAAGAAGAATGTAACCATTGCTCCTGGCAAGGCTATCTTCTCAGATGATTTGAAATATGCCTTGAAGAGTGGACAGCGCCTTACGATTACCATCGACTATGGCAAGCAGACTCCGGTGAATGCAACATCCCATCGTGGTTCACGTACTACCTCTTATATAGTAAGTAATGTGAAGGGCAAGGCGGTGAAACCTGCAGATGCAGCTTTCGATAAGCAGGAGAAGGCTGATCACTGGTACAATCTTTCTGCCATTGATGTGAAGACCGATAAGGCTACCCCTGTGGTAGCTATCCTCGGAAACTCTATTACCGATGGCCGTGGAAGTACTACTAACCATCAGAACCGCTGGACCGATTTCCTCTCGGATGCCCTGAATGCAGAGAAGCCATACGGCGTATTGAATCTTGGAATCGGTGGCAACTGCGTGGTGCAAGGTGGATTGAGCGAACCAGCCATGAAACGTTTCGACCGTGATATCCTAGGACAGACAGGTGTAGATAAACTCATCATCTTCGAAGGAACCAACGATATCGGTTGCTGCGGCGGAAATTATGAGCATGTAACAGATACCCTGATTGCCTGCTACAAGGTGCTGATAGCGAAAGCCAAGGCAAAAGGAATCAAGGTGTATGGCGGAACCATCACCCCAACCAAGGGAAACGGATGGTATTCTTTCTGGCACGAGGCGATGCGACAGACCGTGAACGAATGGATCAGAAAAAGTGGTGCCTTCGACGAGGTCATCGATTTCGATGAGCTGACCCGCGATCCGAAAGACCCTCAGCGTCTGAAGGCTGAGTATTCTGACGACTGGCTGCATCTCAATCCGAAGGGATATGAGGCAATGGGCAAGTTTGCCGCAGAGAAATTGAAGTAAATATATTATATGCATCTTTTATGTTATATATATAATAAGGTGTAAACTTAATGACAGAATTAAATATGGAACAGACATCTGTAACACAGGAATCTAAGGGATTCTACAAACTGAATTGGCTACAACGCATCGGATTCGGATCTGGCGACTTGGCGCAAAACCTCATCTACCAGACCATCTGCATGTATCTGTTGTTCTTCTACACCGACATCTATGGACTTAATCCTGGTGTTGCTGCCACCATGTTCTTGGTGGTTCGCTTGGTCGATGTACTTTGGGACCCATTGGTGGGAACTTATGTAGATAAGCATAATCCACGTTGGGGTAAGTATCGTTCATATCTCGTCCTGGCGGGTTTGCCACTCACCGTACTTGCCATCCTCTGTTTTTGGAATGGTATGGAAGGACAGACAGAAACCATCAAACTTATCTATGCCTATGTAACATACGTAGGCTTGTCTATGCTCTATACATTGATCAATGTGCCTTACGGAGCCTTGAACTCTTCGCTGACTCGCGATACAGACGAAATAACCATTCTCACCTCTGTACGTATGTTTATGGCAAATGTGGGTGGACTCTGTGTATCGGCAGGTGTTCCAATCCTGGTAGCGATGCTCGCTGCAGCCAAGGATCTTCCTATTGAGATGGCGCTCTTCATGGGTTTGGGCTCTTTGCCATCTTTCATCTTTATGCCACTGGTTCCTGCCATCAAGAAAAAGGTGGGCAAGAAGAATATGTTCTATATCTTCCTTACTGTGGCTATCGTGGGTATGGCGATGCTTTATATCATCAGCAAGATGGGACCTGTAAAGGATCATATCACGCTGGTTTATATCGCTCAGTTCATCAAATCAACAGGCGTAATCGTAGCTACAGGATATATGTGGGCTCTGATTCCGGAGGTTATCTCTTTTGCAGAATATACCAGTGGCAAGCGTATTGCCGGCATCGTCAATGCCCTGACCGGTATCTTCTATAAGGCAGGTATGGCTCTGGGTGGCGTTATTCCTGGTGCAGTTCTTGCATGGACCGGTTATCAGGCAGCAGCTGCTCAGGAGAGCAACTCTCTTCCTACCGACAGTAATGCTTGGTTTGTTGCCATGCTGATTTTTGCCCTGGTAGGTTTCGCCCTTCTGGTATTCTGCTTTACCCAAACCAAGGAACGTGTGGTAATGGATGAGAAGGAAACCAAGAATGTAAAGGTGAGCGACCTGTGGACAGAATTCTTCCACAACCGTCCTCTCCGTATCGTGGCGCTCTTCTTCATTACAGCCTTCGCCATGATGTCGGTAGGTAATGCTGCCGGTGCTTACTTCATGAACGATTTGGAGCAGCAGACTTCTCTGGCACAGGAGGGTATCCGCTGGCTGGTATGTGTGATTCCTGCCATCTTGCTGGGCTTGGCGATGTTCATCATCTCTAAATATGAGTTGACCGATGAGGTTATCGACGACATCAACAAGAAGATTGAGGCCCGACACAAGGAAGAAAACTAGAGACTATAATTATTAACGAGAAAAATAGATATAAGATATGAAAAAGATCACAACTCTGGCACTGGGGCTGATGCTTGCTTCAACAGCTTTCGCTCAAAAAGCGAACTCAGCAGCTCAAATCCCAACATTCCAGGAAACTATGGGTAAGTACTTTCTGGTAGGTGCTGCCGTTAATACCGATTTGCCTAATGGTCAAGACCCTGCAGGTGAGGAAGTAGTGAAGAAACAGTTTAACCAGGTGGTTGCCGAAAACTGTATGAAGGGTGAGAAGAATCATCCGGAGGTGAATCGCTTTGATTTCACTGATGGCGATAAACTCGCTGACTGGGCAGAGAAAAACGGCAAGACCTTGATCGGGCATTGTCTGGTTTGGCATTCTCAGCCACCTAAGTGGATGTTTACCGATGATAAGGGTAATCTGGTAAGCCGTGAAGTGCTTATCGGCAGAATGTATAACCATATTATGAATGTGGTTACTCATTATAAAGGTAGAGTAAAGGGTTGGGACGTTGTGAACGAGGCTTTCGAGGATGATGGCTCTTACCGCAAGTCTTTATATTACAAGATTATCGGTCCGGAGTTCATAGAACTGGCTTTCCGCTTTGCGCATGAGGCTGATCCAAACGTAGAACTTTACTACAATGATTATTCTACTTCGAAGCCAGCTAAGCGAGAGGCTATCTGCAAGCTGGTTCGCGATTTGAAGGCGAAGGGTCTCCGCATCGATGCAGTAGGTATGCAGAGCCACAATGGTTTTGATTATCCTGACTATGCTGAGTATGAGAAGAGCATCGAGGCTTTTGCTGGTGAAGGCGTGAAGGTGATGCTGACTGAGCTGGATATGAACATGCTTCCTAATCCGGAAGGATTCGGCGGAGCGGAAATCAGCCAGAAGTTTGAACTTCAGAAAAAGTACAATCCATACGTGAAGGGACTTGACAAGAAGGCGCAGAAACTCTTCAACCAGCGTTATCTCGATCTCTTTAAGATTGTAGAGCGCCATAAGAATGTCATCAGTCGTGTTACCTTCTGGGGTGTCAACGATGGTCACTCTTGGTTGAATGGCTGGCCTATCCCTGGCAGAACCAACTATCCACTGCTCATCGATCGTAACAACAATGTGAAGCCAGTGGTGAAGGAAATCGTCAATCTCTTTAAGTAAAATCTCTTTAGATAATATTGTACATCTCTTAAAATAATAAACAACAATGAAAGCAAGATATTTGTTCCCAAAGGATTATATGGCAGATCCATCTGCCAATGTGTTTAACGGTCGCCTGTATGTTTACCCATCTCATGACTGGGATAGCGGCGAAAGCTTCGACGATGATGGCGGTCACTTCCAGATGAAAGACTATCATGTTCTCTCTATGGACGATGTGATGGAAGGTGAGGTAACCGATCATGGTGTGATTCTCGATGTGAAGGATGTGCCATGGGCTGAGAAGCAGATGTGGGACAACGATGTAGTAGAGAAGGATGGTAAGTACTATCTCATCTTCTCTGCCAAGGATTATAATGGCGTGTTCCATCTTGGTGTGGCTGTGGCTGATAAGCCAGAAGGTCCTTTCGTTCCGAATGCCGACCCTATCCGCAAGTCATACAGCATCGACCCTTGCGTGTTCAAGGATGATGATGGCAAGATTTACTGCTACTTCGGTGGTATCTGGGGCGGTCAGCTTCAGTGGTACAAGGACAACAAGGCACTGAAGGATGAGCATCTTCCAGAGGGCAAGGAGAATCCATTGCCATCTCGTGTAGCCATGATGACTGATGATGTGCAGCAGTTTGCTGAAATGCCAAAGCCTGTTGTCATCGTTGACGAAAAGGGTAATGTATTGCCAGCTGATGATCCACATCGCTTCTTCGAGGCCAGCTGGATGCATAAGTATAAGGGCAAGTATTACTTCAGCTACTCTACCGGTGATACTCATTATCTCTGCTATGCTGTAGGTGATAATCCTTATGGTCCGTTCACTTACAAGGGCGTCATCCTGGAACCGGTAGTAGGTTGGACAACCCATCACAGTATCTGTGAGTACAAGGGACAGTGGTATCTCTTCCATCACGACTGTGTGCCATCAAATGATACAACCTGGCTTCGCAGCGTAAAGGTGGCTCCTCTCTTCTATGATGAGGATGATAACATCTTGCCGGTTCAGCCTGAATAAGAGTATTATAAGTATTAGATGACATACGTTAGAGTTGACTTTTAGGTTTATAATAGTTTTGATGAATAGTTGATATATAAGTTAATGTTAGTTTGGAAGAAACGGCATCTTCGTGAGGAGATGCCGTTTTTGCGTATGTTCCTATTCTTTCTTTTCTTCTCTTTCTGTTTTCTCTTACTTTTCATCTAATGTTATTTTTAAGTTATTTCTATCATTTTGTAGGAGATTTCGGATATTTTTGTTTACCTTTGTGCCCGTAAACCATAAAAGAATAATTTATGTTGAGATTACTTTTAAGGCTTTGGTGGTTGCAGCAGCGCCGTAACTTCCACAAGCGAGATGCCTTCGTGGCGTGCTACATCATCTTCCTGTATGTGGTGATGGGTGTGAGCTTCTTTCTCAGCTTCACCGAGAATGGGGGAGAACTTGGGGGCGAAGACATGCCTGCCCTGTTGGGAGCCGGTATCGTTGTCGGTATGCTGATTCCTGACATCATCATGAAGATGGTGATGAAGCGGGATATTACAGCAATGGATGATTACGTGAAGTCGCGCCCTGTGCCGGAGAAAATCTGGAACAAGTTCCTGCTCACAACCAATCTCGTGAGCTTCTGGAACTATGTGCTTCCGGTGCTTATGCTTCCGGTATTTATCTATTTCCTGCCTGTAGGTCAGGTTATTGCCAGCTTCTTTCTGTTTCTGGCATTTTCTTATATTGATGGCATCTACATCACTTGCTACCGCAAGGCAACAGAGTGGATTCTGAAATGGCCTTTGATATTGGGATGGATGGGAATGTTTGCCGTGCTGATAGGGTATATGTTTGTGGCTTCCTTCTTCCCGGTATGGATGGGATGGATAGGTATCTTCTTCCTTGCCGGAGCGGTATTCGCCGGACTTACCATCTATCTCTATCACGAAAAGATTTATAACGAGCAGAAGCAGAAGGTTTCCAGGTTCCGTGGTTTCAGCCATATCAACCTCTTCAGTCTGCAATATATCGGCACATTGAGAGCAAAGCGTGTCCGTACGATGGTGATTATGATTACCGCCATCTTCCTTTTCGATGCCTATCTCTTTGCCTTGCTCCCGGCAGAAGCGGGACAGGAAATGGGGGACAAGGTGGCTATGACTACCCTCTATGTGGCGGGTGCCATCCTGCTGCCATCGGTGGTGTTGTCGCAGTGGACCTTTGGCATTGAGGCAAACTTCTTTCATGGTTTGATGACCAAGCCTGTCAAGGTTAAACAGATGCTGCAGAATTGCTACTATTATTATATGGTGGTGAGTGCTGTCGCTTTGTTGCTTACCCTTCCGTTCCTTTTCTTGCAGGTCGGAATCGGAATCCAGGTGCTTATCAGCGGTTTCTGTCTGGCAGTATTCATCAATCTCTTCAATCTGCCTACGGCACTCTTCTCTTCCCGTCTGGAGATATTCCAGACTTCCATGTTCAGCATGCAGGGAGCGAATCTGAAGATTAATCTTTATGCCATCGCCTTTCTCTTCCCGCTGGCTGGTGTCTGTGCTGTCTATTATTTCTTCGGTGAGACGGCATGGTTTATCACCTGCGTAACGCTGGCAGTCATCAGCATCGCCATCCATAAATGGTTCATCGCCAAGATTGCTGCCATCTTCGAGAAGAACAAGTATAAGCGCATGGAGAAGTTCATGGAAAATTAAGTAAACATTAAACACTACACATTAAACATAAGAACAATGGATATCAAGATTCAGAATCTCAAGAAGATATATAATGGCAATACCGTACTCGATATTGATAATCTGGGTGTTGCAAAGGGCGAGCTGATAGGACTCGTAGGTAATAATGGTGCGGGCAAGACCACCTTGCTCCGTCTGATTCTCGACCTGATTCAGGCTGATGATGGTTTCGTGGAAAGCAATGGACAGAAGGTGAACGAGAGTGAGACCTGGAAGGAATATACCGGCAGTTACATCGACGGCAGATTCCTCATCGACTTCCTCACCCCTGAGGAATACTTCGATTTCATCGCTGATGTTTATCACATTGACGATGAAACCCTGCAGGAGCGATTGGCTCAGTTTGAGGGCTTTATGCACGATGAAATCATGGGAACCAAAAAGTATCTCCGCGATTTTTCTCAGGGCAACCGACAGAAGATTGGCATCATTGGAGCGATGATCATCAATCCGAAGGTTCTTCTCCTAGATGAGCCATTCAACTATCTCGACCCATCTTCTCAGATGACTATCGCCCACATGATTCAGCGCATCTGCAAGGAGCAGGGCACCACGGTCATCATCTCCAGCCATAACCTCAACTTCGTTGCCGACATCTCCTCCCGCATCCTCCTGCTGGAGAAAGGCAAGCTGGTGAAGGATCTTCCTAATGCCGATGGTGCTGCCATCGCTGAACTCAACGAGTACTTCGGTATTCAGGCGGAATAGCAAACATAATTTACACATAGATAAATCTCTCTCTGAATCGCCAGCGAAGCAACAGAATTGCTTCCTGGCGATTCTTTTTTACTGAACTTTCGCATATGGTTTAAGAACGGGCTGAAGGTTGCATCAGCGTAGTGTATGAACGAAGAAAAGTTAAAATAATTAAGTTAAATTATAAACACGGACAAATTGAATTTGTCCGGCTTTTTTGTCCGGGTGTTTGTAAATGGTTAAAAATTCGTGACTTATGGACTGTCGGGCAGTTTGTCCGGACAAATTCAATTTGTCCGTGTTATTTTCTTTGCTTTTATCTCTATGTTTTCCACTTCGGAACTCATAGACTTAGGAGTCATAAAACTATGAGTTGTTTTTGTTAACATTGAAATTTTTCGATGAAAACCTTTGCATATATGCATTTTTCTTCGTAACTTCGCAGCGGAATATAAAAAAAGAAAAGCTATGGAAGAGATTAGAAAATATCCGGTGGGCATACAAACCTTCTCTGAGATACGAGAAGAAAACTATGTGTATGTGGATAAAACTAAGTATATTGTGGATTTCATAAGAAATGGATCCAAATATCTGTTTCTGAGTCGCCCAAGACGATTCGGAAAGTCTCTTTTTGTCTCTACGCTTCAGGCTTATTTTGAAGGAAGAAAGAATCTGTTTGATGGGCTTGCCCTTGGGGATTATGAGAAGGAATGGGTAAAGTATCCGGTTTTTCATTTTGATATGAGTACGGCAAAGCACATGAATCCTGCTGATTTAATCAATGAATTGGAAGGTAAGCTAAGCCAGTTGGAACAAATCTATGGTACGGAAGATTGGGCTATTAAGGCTAATCAGCGTTTGGAATGTCTGGTAAAACGTGCTTATAAGCAGACGGGGCAGAAGGTAGTCATTCTCATTGATGAGTATGATGCTCCATTGCTGGATGTCGTGCATGAGAAGGAAAATCTGGTAGAACTCCGTTTGATCATGAAGAACTTCTATAGTCCTATTAAATACTTGGACCCTTGGTTGCGTTTCGTCTTTATTACTGGTATTACCAAGTTCTCTCAATTAAGTATCTTTAGTGAAATCAACAACCTGGATAATATCAGCATGTTCGACCAGTATTCTGCTATCTGCGGTATTAGTAAGACGGAACTTCTGAATGATATGAAGCCAGATGTGGAGTTGTTGGCAAAGCATTTAGGCAGAACCTTGGAAGAAACAATAGGTGAACTTACGTCATATTATGATGGCTATCATTTCAGTGATAATTCAGAAGATATATTCAATCCTTTCAGTCTTGTAAAGGCCTTGAAGAATAAAAAGGTTTCGGCTTATTGGTTCAGTTCCGGTACCCCAAGTTATCTCATCAAGACTTTGCAGAAGTATCATGTGGGAGTGATGGATATTGAGCAGAAAAGTGTAGGGGTTGATGACTTTGATGTTTCGCCAGAGCAGATGACTTCAGCGCTTCCTTTGCTCTACCAGAGTGGTTATCTTACCATCAAGAGGTATAATCCGCTATTGCAATGCTATCAGCTGGACTATCCTAACAGGGAAGTGCGCATAGGAATGTTGAAATCGCTTGCGCCAAACTATCTGTCTCCAATTCAATTGGATAATAATAGTTTTATCTTTACCTTTCTGGAACAGCTCTATAGCAACAACATGGATGGCGCCTTGCAGAAGATGCAAGCTTATCTTGCTAGTATCTCCAACCGTCTGTCTAATAAAAACGAGAAGGATTTTCAAACGGTGTTCTATCTCATCTTCAACCTCTTGGGTGCTTATATTCTGGTGGAAGAAGATAGTGCAATAGGTAGGGCTGATGCCGTTCTGCACATGCCTGATACTGTGTATGTGATAGAACTGAAATACGATAAGTCGGCAGAAGAGGCTCTGAGGCAGATAGACGATAAGGGATATCTGATACCTTATTCGGCAGATGGAAAGCGATTGGTTAAAGTGGGAATCAATTATGATAGCCAAAAGCGAACGATTGGGGATTGGAAGATTGAAGAAACATAAAAATATAGAAGATTTTGAAGGAAAGCCTCGGCTACTTTGATGTAGTCGGGGCTTTTTGAAACTTACATCATTTTTACATAATAAATTGGGGAAGAAATATTATGTGAGAAATGATGTAAAACGTTTGGTGGTTTGAGCAATTTTCGGTAATTTTGCACCGAGATCATTTTAATTAACTGAACCCACTTAAGACAGACCTTACTTTTTAAAGTGGGCTCAGTAAATGACAAAGGTGACTCTTTAAACTTAAAGGTTATATTAATATGGTTGTTAAGAGATTTATTATAAGTATATCGGTATTATTCTTTTATGCACTTTTATTGCAAGCTAAGAATAACGTGATAGATAGTGGACAATATCTGTGCTCATATTATTATTGTTATTCGAAAGATACGATAAAGAATGATGAGAAAGGAGAGGATTTGCTCTTTCTTTCTATCGGAAAGAATGTTTCAAAATGCTATAGTTATTATACTTACCAGTCTGATTCCTTGCAATCTACAGAAGATGGCAAGGCAAAGTTTCGTGCATTGTTTAAAGAAGCGCTTAAGCGAGAAGGGTATATGACTAATTCTTTTCCACATCGCAGAATGACGGCGTGCGTCTATAAGAATTATCCGCAGAATATGATGACGGTAACGGACGATCTGATGTCTCAGTATTATGAATATAGTGACAGCCTGGGTGTACAGAATTGGGTTGTAGAAGGTGATAGTATTAAAAACATATTAGGCTATAACTGCCAGAAGGCAACCTGCAGATTCCGTGGTCGCTCTTGGACGGCATGGTTTGCCTTGGATGTTCCTATGAGTGATGGCCCTTGGAAATTTTGTGGTCTTCCTGGTTTGATTATGGAAGTGTATGACAAGGGGAGACAGCAATATTTTTGCATCAAGGGATTGCAGAAGGATGCTGGCACGCCTATCGTTTATGATGTTTTCAATAGAAAACGGATAAAGATAGACCGGAAAACTTTTCTGAAGTCTGAATATAATTATTTTCATAATCAAAATAGCATAGACGAGGCTACGTCAGGTATATCCTTAGGTCTGTCAGACGAAAAACGTAACTATGACTTGATAGAAAGAGAATAGAATCAAAGAGTATCTTTATTTTAAACAAGGAAAGGTTATGGCGAGAAAGTGTTTCATATTTCTATTTTTAACTTTTTATCTTATTGGTTTTGCCCAAAATAAAAAGATAGATACGGCTAATATGCTGTGTAGCTATGTATATGAATATCTTACGGATACGCTGTCTGGAGAACAACAGCGCAAGGAAGACTTGCTCTATCTGCAAATCGGAGCGGAGTGTTCTAAATGCTATAGCTATTATACTTATCAGTGTGATTCTCTGATGGCTTCTCCTAATGGCGATAAACTATGGGATAGCTTCTTGGCTGAAGCTGTTGGAAAAGGATTGAAAGGAAAGCAATTACACAATGCCATACCACATCGCAGAATGTCTGCAACCATCTACAAGAATTATCCGCAAGGAAAGATAACTGTTACCGACTTCTTGCTGGGACTATATTACCTTTATGAAGATGCTTTAAACTCACAGGAGTGGAATATAGAAAGTGACAGCATGAAGGTTGTTCTTGGACATGAATGTCAAAAGGCTACTTGTAGTTTCAGGGGAAGAAAATGGACAGCTTGGTTTGCCTTGGATGTTCCTGTAAGTGATGGACCTTTGAAATTCTGTGGTCTCCCTGGGTTAATCATGGAAGTATATGATAGAGGAAAGCAATACTACTTTTGTATTAATGGAATGCAACAGGTTAGTGCAACACCAATCACTTTTGGTATATTAGATAAAGATTTTAAACATTTTCAGAAAACAGATAGAAAAGACTTCTTGTTATCAAAGTATAGATATTTGAGGAATCAAAATAGTATAAATGAGGCTTCTACAGGTATCTCTCTAGGTAGCGTGGATGAAGCTCTAAAATATGATCTGATAGAAAAAGAATAAGTATCAACGTAAAGAGAGAACGGATTGGTTTCTCAAGAAGATAATTTATGAAGCAACTGTTTTTATATCTGTGGTTTATCTGTATGAGCACTTTGACCTATGCCCAGCAAGTCACTTTGTCGGGTAAGGTGGAAGATGCCTATACGGGCAACGGACTGCAGGGGGTGATGGTTACCATCCGACCTGCTGCCGGCAATAGAATCCTGAAGTTTACCAAGACGCAGGCAGATGGAAGTTTCCTGCTGTCGCTCAATGCTATTCCGGATGGTCGTAACGTGCTGCATTTCTCGATGATGGGATATGCTACGAAAGTTATCCCCTTATCAAAGGATACTACCCAATATCATGTGCTCCTGACGGAGCAGGCTACAAAGCTGAAGGATGTTGTGGTGAAGGCTCCAAGCATCCGGCAGCGAGGCGATACCATCTCCTACAATGTGGCAAGCTTTGCCGATGCCAACGACAAGAGTCTGGCTGATGTCTTGAAGAAGATGCCGGGAATGGAGGTGTCGGACAAGGGAGAAATCAAATATAACGGCAAAGCTATCAACAAGTTTTATATCGAAGGACATGATATGCTCGGCGGCCGCTATTCCATCGCCACCAACAATATCCATCAGAAGGATGTCGGTTCGGTAGAGGTGATGACCAATCATCAACCTATCAAGGCTTTGGAAGATATGTCGTTTTCGCAAGACCCTGCCATCAACATCAAACTGAAGGAATCTGCCAAGAGTCGTCTGGTAGGAACGTTGAAGGCAGGTGGCGGTATGGAGCAGAAGAAAGGGGAGAAGTTTGGTAAGCTGAATGTCTGGGAAGGCGAGATGTCGTTGATGCGCTTTGCCAAGAAAGCCCAGTCACTCAATACCTTCAAGAGTAATAATATAGGTACGGATGTAACCGGTGAGGGCAATCTCCTCTTTTCGGATGATGGCACTGGAGTGATGAGAAATTCTTATAATCTGAAAGATTACGTGAATGTTACGCCCGACCAGCTGACGGATATTTCAGACAGCCGTGTGCGTAAGAACCAGACCCATGTTTTCACAACCAATAATCTCTGGGTGTTAGGCAAAAATACAGATTTGTCTTCTCAGATAGTCTATACCCATGACCGTCTTCTTTCTTCCTCATTCAGTAATACCCAGTATTTTCTGAATGATTCAACCATTTATGATGTAGAGGATGAACAGGCTAAACAGAAGCAGAACAGATTGGTTGCCGACTTTACGCTGACTTCGAATGGCGAAAAGGCGTATGTCGCCAATCAGCTTTCCGCCGACCTGGCCTGGAATGATGTCATGATGGATATTGCCGGCTCTTATCCTAATCATCAGCAGGTCAAGATGCCGAAATATAAAGTATCAGACAAGCTGGAACTGTTGCATCGGAGTGGTAAACGAACCTATACCTTTAACACGTATAATGCTTATATGGTGAATCCGCACTCTCTGTCTGTTGATAATTCGCAGCAAACGGCTTATCAAAGCGTTCGTTCGGCAGCATTCTTCAGTCATACCAATACTTCGCTCGGCTTTTTCCTCAAGCCTTTTACCGTAATGATGAAGGTTGGCTTGCAGGTATTGAGCAGAACGATGAAGAGTCATCTGGAGGAAGTGCCCGATTCCCTGGGCAATATGCGCAATCAGATAGGCATGACCTTCTTCCGTGCCTATGCATCGCCGGAGGCAGAGTATAACCAGGGTGGCTGGCATATCCGTTTCCAGATGCCCATCACCTTTACACCTTATTATTATAATGATAAGTTGATGGGAGCGAAAGAGAATACCAGCAAGACACAGGTTGCTCCTCAACTCAGTGTGAGCTATTTCCTCACCGCCCGTTTGCAGGCTACGCTTTCCGGTGGAATCGCTCAGCGGGAAGTGGATGAACAGAATTTCTATCAGGGACTGCTGATGCGTGATTACCGTAATCTTTATACGGGTTTTGTGGATTATACCGCCGACAAGGGCAAGCATGTTTCCTTCAACATCAACTATAAGCGTCCTCTTGCTACCATCTTTGCCAATGCCTACATCCGCAAGAGCTGGTCTGACAGTCATCTTACGGTGGCTCGTGATTTTGTGGGTGATTATATCATCAACTCCTATTTCTCCAACAGCAGCAGTTCTGAAAACCTGATGGCTGGTGGAAAGGTAAGTAAGGGATTGGGATTCATGCATGGACTCGTTAGCGTAGGTTTTGATTATCTGAGGTTTGATGGCTTCCTGCGTCAGAACGATTCTCCTTCAGCCTATTCATCTGATAACTATATGTTGTCGGCAAAATGGAGTGGTCGTCCTGTGGATTGGTTCAATTTCACCTATGAGCTGAACTGGGATAAGGATAAGATGGTATTGAAGAATTTGGGTTTCGATTCTTCCTCTACCAATCTTGCCCAGAATCTCACTTTCAACTTCCAGCCATTGAAGTCATGGTTCATCAAGTTGCATGGAGAGCATTATCGCAATCAGATAGCAGATCATCAGCACAAAAATCTTACTCTTGCCGATGCATCCACCAGTTATGGCTTCAGGAATGGTATGGAGTTGAGCCTGACTGCGCTTAATCTTTTCAATCAGCGCACCTACGGTTATACCGTTTATTCTGGGTTGACCCGTACGAGCAAGGAGTATCAGTTGCGAGGTAGGACAATACTGATGTCTATATTCTTTCATTTTTGATGATGGAGGCAACATTTCTGCCGTTTCTGAAAAGAATTTCCGGTAGATTTGGTTAAATATCAAAAATTATAAATGTAATTGTAATAAGAGTATTTATAATTTTTGTACCTTTGCACCCAAACGAAGAAAAAAAGAATCAATGAGCAAAGGAAAATTAGCAAAGTTTGCGGATATGGAGCGTTTCGAGAACGTGTTCCAGTATCCATATAGTGTTGTAGATGACGTGCCTTTCGATATGAAGGGCAAGTGGCGTGAGATGTATTTCCACAATGATAATCCTATCGTGCTGGAGTTGGGATGCGGCAAGGGTGAATATACCGTGGAACTTGCCAAGCTCTATCCTGAAATGAACTTCATCGGTGTGGATATCAAGGGCGCACGAATGTGGACCGGTGCCAAGAAGGCGATAGAGGAAGGACAGAAGAACGTGGCTTTCCTCCGTACCAACATCGAGATTATCGACCGTTTCTTTGCTGCGGATGAGGTGCAGGAAATCTGGCTCACCTTCTCTGACCCGCAGATGAAGAATCCTCGCAAGCGTCTTACATCTACATACTTCATGAACCGTTATCGCCACTTCCTCGTGGATGGCGGTATCATCCATCTGAAGACGGACTCCAACTTCCTCTTCACCTATACCACTTATATGGTGGATGGCAACCATCTGCCTGTGCTCTTCCGCACCGAGGACCTCTATCATCAGGAGGGTATCGATGAGGAAACCCGTAAGATTCTCTCTATCCAAACCTATTATGAGAGTATGTGGATAGAGCGTGGCTTGAACATCAAGTATCAGAAGTTCGCCTTGCCACGTGAGGGCGAGTTGGTGGAACCTGATATTGAGATTCCGCTGGATGATTATCGCAGTTATCGCCGTGATAAGCGAAGCTCAAAGGATACAGCGAAGTAGATTTCTACAATGATTTGAATAAGCTTCCGCAATGCTTTGAATGTCTTTCCTCAAGTGTTATTGGCGTTTGAAGAATGCGTCATAAGTATCTGAAAGAAGTAACTGAAGTTGTTCGGAGATACAATAGAAGTTGTTGGAACAGTAAGTATCTCGAAGCGCACAACAGTTGATATGCGGTCGCACATCAGCTGTTGTGCGCTTGTCTTTCAGCTGTTGTGCATGCGTAGAACAGCTGTTGTGCGGCTTTTTAATGGCAATACTTATTGATTGTCTTTGTTAATCAAGTTGACGACTACTTTTACCATTACATCTTTTTCCTCAGTTCTGCTTTCTGCAATCATCAGAGTCAGTGCTACGAGTGTGTTGTCGGCAATCCTCTTATGTCCATTTTCTGCATACAGAATGCCATTCTTCTCCATAAACCAAAGAAAAAGCATGGCCGCAATTCTCTTGTTGCCATCGCTGAATGAATGGTTTTTTACGACAAGGTAGAGCAGCATGGCTGCTTTTTCTTCTACCGAAGCATAGAGTTCTTCACCACCGAAGGTTTGGTAAATCTGACCTATGCTGCTCTTGAATGAATCATCCTTCTCATTGGCAAACCATTTACTGCCTCCAAACTTTTCTTTCAAAGCATTGATGGCTTCCATTGCATTTTCGTAGGTGGCATGGAACGGTTCGGCTTGAGTCGTCTTGTCTATGAGTAATGTCTGATAATCATATTTGTCGAGAGTATCCAGGGCATAAACATAGTCGCTGATGACATTGAACAGTCCGTTATATTCGCCCTCGGATACTTGATCTTGCAATGTAATCGCACGTGACATCAAACGAACCACTTCTTTCAGTTCGTTGTAATTGTCTAGGCGCTTCTGGTTGATGGCGTAACCCTTGATAATGTATTGCTTCAAGATAGAGGTTGCCCAACGGCGGAAAGAGGTCGCATTCTTGCTATTCACTCTGTACCCTACCGAAATAATCATGTCAAGATTATAATAAGGAATATCACGAATGATTTGTCTCTTACCCTCAAAACGAACCTGTGCATTTTTTGCACAAGTTGACTTTTCGTCTAGTTCTTGACTCTTGTAAATGTTGCGAATGTGTCGTGTAACAGATGTTCTGTCAACAGCAAACAACTCTGCCATTTGGCTTTGTGTAAGCCAAACGGTATCATTCTCTAATTTTACATTCAGCTCTATGTTGCCCTCTGGGGAACGATAGATTTCGATGGATGAATTCCTCTGCTCCATACCTTTCTTTATTAAAAGTTCTTATTCTAGTACCCATTTTTTGGATAATTCGGCAAAGATACGATAATTGTTTGATTCCTACAAGGTTTTCGAGTATTTTTTCTTCTTTTTGATGAAATTTGCGAAAGATTGAAATGGAAGGAATGTTTTGTTTTTGATTACTTCCAGATTAAATATCAGGACTAGTCTTAGGTTAGGGATATGTATAGTATGTTATGTTCTTCCTATACCTTTTGTTAAATCCGGGAATAATCTTGTTGAATTCAAGAAAAAAAGGTGGAAATGCTTGGCGTTTCCACCTTATTTTATTATATTTGCAGCAAGTTTTTGAAGAAATGCAGTATTCTCAGGGACTGCATGGAACTGACGAAACGACTAAAAGAACAGAAAAGTAATAACTAACTAGATAAACGACAAAATGATGAACTACAAGAAATTGGCTCTTACCGTTGCGGCTGGAGCGATGGCAACTACAGTGATGGCGCAATCTGCACCAAAACTGAATGCCAATAACATCGAAGAAGTAATCAAGGCGATGACCTTGGAAGAGAAAGCCCAACTCTTAGTGGGCGGTGGTAACGATGGATTCGTGGGTAGTGGTGCTATGCTCGGACATCAGAAGAAGTTCGTGCCGGGTGCTGCGGGTACTACTGTAGCCATTCCTCGTCTCGGCATTCCTACTACCGTACAGTGTGATGGCCCTGCCGGAGTTCATATCGATGCTCATCGCGAAGGTGACAGCCGTAGCTACTTTGCCACCGGTTTCCCTATCGGAACCTGTCTGGCTTCTACCTGGAACACCGATCTGGTGCGCAAGGTGGGTGAGGCTATCGGTAACGAAACCCTGGAGTATGGCTGTGATGTTGTGCTCGGACCGGGTATGAACCTGCATCGCAATCCGCTCTGTGGCCGTAACTTTGAGTATTATTCTGAAGACCCAATCGTAACGGGTCTTATCGGAACCGCCTTTGTACAGGGTGTGCAGAGCCAGGGCGTGGGTGTAAGTGCCAAGCACTTTGCCGTGAACTCTCAGGAAACTGACCGTACCAAGGTGGATGAGCGATTGAGCCAGCGTGCTCTCCGTGAGTTGTATCTGAAGGGTTTCGAGATGATGGTTCGCAAGAGCAATCCTTGGACTATCATGTCTGCCTATAATAAGGTAAACGGTGTTTATGCCCAGGGCAACAAGGGACTCTTGACCGATATTCTCCGCAACGACTGGGGATATAAGGGAATCGTGGAGACCGACTGGATTGGTAAGCGTGCCGACCTTCCGCTGGAACAGGAAGTAGAGGCTGGCAACGACCTGATGATGCCGGGTTATCCAGCACAGGTGCAGGATATTGTTGATGCAGTAAAGAATGGCAAGCTGGATATCAAGGATGTGGACCGCAATGTTCGCCGCATGCTCGAGTATATCGTGAAGACTCCTCGATTCAAGGGATATAAATATAGTGGTGAGCCAGACTTGAAGGCTCATGCTGCCATCACCCGTCAGAGTTCTACTGAGGGTATGGTGCTCCTGAAGAATGATGCCGCTCTTCCTATCCAGGGCTTGAAGACCGTGGCACTCTTCGGTGTCAACTCTTACGACTTTATGTCGGGTGGCCTCGGTAGTGGAGCCGTTAATGTAGGCTATTCTGTGGATATGGTTACCGGTTTGAAGAATATCGGCGTGGCAACTACTCCTCAGCTTACGGAAATCTATCAGAATTATGTGAAGTATGCCAAGGCTAAGTTGAAGGCAGACAAGAATCCGATGATGTGGTTCCTGGATCAGGGTCAGCCAAAACTCGATGAAATCGAGATTACTGAGCGTTGTGTAGCTGGCGAGGAGCCAAAGGCAGATGCTGCCATCATCACCATCGGTCGTCAGGCAGGTGAGGGAATGGATCGCCAGGTCAATGGTGAGTTCAACCTCAGTCAGATAGAGCAGGATATGATTTTCCGTGTATCTGATGCTTTTCATGCCAAGGGTAAGAAGGTGATTGTCATCATCAACTCTGGTTCTGTGATGGAGACTGCCAGCTGGAGAGACCGTGTGGATGCTATTCTCGTAGCTTGGCAGCCAGGTATCGAGGGTGGTAACTCTGTAGCTGATATCCTGACCGGTAAGGTGAATCCATCGGGTAAGTTGACCATGACCTGGCCTATCGCTGCTACTGATCATCCTTCTACTGCCAACTTTGCCAAGGATTACGATATGTACACCTACAAGAATCTGCTGGATTGGAGCAAGGGTAATATCAAGGGTTACGATTATAGCAACCATGAGGAGGATATCTACGTAGGTTATCGCTACTTTGATACCTTCAAGAAGAATGTGGCTTATCCTTTCGGTTATGGTTTGAGCTACACTACCTTCGAGTTTGGCAAGCCATCTGTCAAGGCAAAAGGCAATAACATTGAGGTAAGCGTAACTATCAAGAATACCGGTAAGGTTGCCGGCAAGGAAGTTGCTGAGGTTTATGTCACCGCTCCAAAGGGCGCTTACGAGAAGCCAGCCAAGGAACTCAAGACCTTCGGCAAGACCAAGTTGCTGAATCCAGGTGAGAGCCAGACTTTGAAGATGACCCTCGAAAAGCGCGATCTTGCCAGCTTCGATGAGGTCAACAGTCAGTGGAAGGTAGATGCCGGTAACTATCTCTTTAAGGTAGGTAGTGATGTAGAGAACATCAAGGGTACTGCTACATTGAAGGTGGCAGAATATACCGAGAAAACAAGCAATGCTTGCGCTCCTAATGTTCAGTTGAACTATCTGAAGCAGAAGTAGCCTGTGTAAATAATATTCTAGAAAGAGATTATCTAGAAGAAACTCCCGGAAAATGGGGAAAGAAGAGATTGAGAATTTTCCCTTAAGGGAAATAAAATCTTCCCTTAAGAGATATTTTTCACCACATTTGGTCTGTAAAGTTATTTCTTTATAAATTTCGCAGCACCTATTTTCCTATCCTCAAAAGCAAAGAACTCCCGTCTCTTTTCTGAGATGGGAGTTCTTGTTTAGAAGGAATACTGGACGGAAATCATCAGTTCGCGAGGGCGAAGATAATAGCAGTCGGTCAATGTACTGATGCCGCTATAGATGGTTTCCATATAATTCTTCTTATTGAATAGGTTTCGAAGCTCTGCTGAAAGGCGGAGCTTTTTCATTCTCCAAACTGCCGAGGCATCGCCAAGGAGGGTGTTAAGGTGGCTGCCCTCTTGCAGTTCATTGCGATAATGTACGAGCGAGAAGGAGAGGTCCACATGGCTGATGGTAGCGGTGGCAGATACGCTTTGGTGCCAATTAAATAACGATGACTTCGCCATTTTTTGACGTTTCGAGTTGTAAAAAGAGAATTCTCCCTCATAGCTAAAGGCGCACCAGGACGGCGAGAAGTCGATGCTAGGCTTTACAGTATAGTTGTCGGCGGTGTAGCTGATGGCTTTGCCGCTGCTGTATTGCTCCCCCTTGCTGTAGTTGTAACTGCCCTCCAGGCGGGTCTTCAGATGTAGGTCGTAGAAACCCTTCGATATGTAGAGTGATGCCCCTAGGTTGTTGCTCTTGCTGTCCTGTTTATATAATGAGGTATAGTATTTGCCATCCTCGATGCGTAGGTCGGATGCCGTGTTCATCCAGTTTTTGCTGGCATTGACCGATGCGCTGAAGAAGATTTCCTTGATAGGACGCTTGTAGTCGTAACTCAACTTGCCATAAAGAGAGCGAGTTATCGGAATGATGTCGCTCGAAGTGTACCAAGAGCGATAACTTTGACGATATTGCTTCATGGCGTAGTTGGTGGCATTGCCTGTTCCTGTACTGTATCCTGTGTAGATAGTCAACTCTCTTCGGAAATCTAATTTCTTATATAAGTAAAGGTAGGGTGATATGGTAAGTAGAGTTTTCTGTGGATAGGTGAAGCGTTCCCAGATGAAATCGGGAGAGAACGACATACGGAACGTCTCGGTCTTGTATTGCCAGTAAGGGGTGAACTTCCCTGTGATGTTAAGATTGTTTTTGCCGATTTCATCGTGACTGTTTTCGGTGAATCCGTTGTTTTTTCCGATTTCATCGCTTCTTTCCTGATATTTCGCATAGATGTTGTTGAGGTCGATACTCATTCTATATTCCTGTGTCCAGTGGAAGCGATTCCTCATCCACTGTAAGGCGTGGGCAGTATGCCAAAGGTTGGTGCGGATGCGATTCCGCTCGTCGTTAACGTAGAGGTCCGCCACACCATGGTGATAGTCGGCAGTGCTACGCCAAGAGAGTTGACTTTTCTTGAAGACGAAGAGACGGTAGATACTTGCCGAGAGGTCGAGCTTTGGGATGCGGACACGTTGGGTCAGCGTGTTGTTGATGTTTGACAAACCGTCGCTTTGTGCTGCGCTGAGGCTGATGCTCTCGTTGCCATAATGTTCAGCCTTGTTTACCTTGTTCTCCCATTGCAGATTGAAGGCATCGCTGATCATCGTCTTGTGGTTGTGCTCCGTGGTAACTGTGGGAGCTTCGCCGCCGAGGTCGTAGATACTCATGTTCTCTCGCTCTTGTCGGGTTACCGTACGAAGATAGTTGGCTTCTATGCGAGTCTCTGCATCGTCCTTGTTCTTCTTGATATGGTTGATGGAGTATTTTTGCGAGGTGTTGAAGCGCAGGCGTTCTTCGTCGATAGGAGCGTCAAGCGATGGTACTGATATCCATGATGGAAGGGAGGCTGGTGCCAGACGATTGCTGTAAGATGCGAGTTGGTTAAATGCATAGCCGAGATTTTTACCTGTTCTGTCGTATTCTGCATCATACATCATCTGTTTCTTCTTGCCAATTTGCATGATATTGATGCTTCCGCCTACGTGGGATGGATGCCCTACGAGTAAGTAGGGCTTGAGAGTAGGCATCAGTTTGTCGCGGGCACTGTCTTTCAGGGCGATGTTCATCGCTACATTATCTGTAAAGGTTTTGTTCTGGAGTGCCTTGATAGGTTGGTCATGCTCGATGACTTCGGCCTTTTTTACGTCTTTTGCCTTGATGTTCTCCTCTAGTTGGTTATATTTGCCACCGGTCAGGTCGAGACCTTCCACAGTGAATCGGTTGATGGGCTTACCATTGTAGTTGATACGACCATTCTTCTCTATATCCACGCCTGGCAGCTTTTTCAGTACATCTTTCAGTGAGTTATCTCGTTCGTTGGCAAAACGGGTGAGATCGAAAGATATGGTGTCTCGACCCGTGATGCGAGAGCCTTTTACTTGTACTTCCTTCAAGACAAAAGCTGTTGAAGCCATACTGATGATGGTTTCTTTTCCCGATGAAACCGCCGTTTTTTGCTTTTTATAGCCCATATAGGAAGCTTGCAGCATATCGCCAGTTTGCTTTTGTGCTATGGGAATCAGGAATGTTCCGTCTTCCTTGCTGCGTGTAAACTTCAAGGGCTTTCCATTGCGCAGCAGCGTAACCGATACGTTGGTCAGACGGTTGTGTGTAAGTGAATCTTCTACATAACCGCTAATCTTCTCTTGGGCAAACGCATGGCACGCCACGAACAGAATAGTGAAAAGAACTATTATTTTCTTCATCTTTTTTCTCTCTTTTCTATTTTACCTTAGACACTTATCTCGCTAATGTCTTTAAGACGCTTGTCAGGCAAAAATGTAAACTGCTAATTATCTTTCAATCGGATTGTATGGCTCAGCACGCTTGGAATGCTTCAGGATATTTCCTTTTTCATCCTTGATCTTTACAATTGCAGCATACTTGGCATCTTGAAGCAGATAACCGATTGGATCGGCATAGTATTTTTTGTAAATGGAGGTCAATGATTTGCGGTCGATAGGCTCGAAAGTCTTACCTTTATAATAGATAGGTATGGAGCCTTTGTCTGTAGTGAGTCCTACAGCCGTAAATCCATAATCGTTCTCGGAGTCGTGAGCCTTGAGTATCAATCCCGGCAGTCCGCTCAGTTTCCAGGGACCATTGTCAATAGGGATGTCTTCCGTGTACCAAGCTATCCATGTTCTACCCTTAAACTTGGCAATTGCCTGGTGGCACTCGTAACCGCAGATGGAATCGATGCTGTCTGTGAGTTGCCAGTCTGTCGGTTCCATCGGCTCTATGCACACATATCTGTCGGCAGCAAAGAAATCGAGATAGGCAGTTTTGCCCGGTTCTGGATAGTTCTTATATATTTTCCAATTAATCTGTCCGCCATTACCGGAAAAATTGGCAGGTATTCCTTTTGCCATATTCGCAGAGATGGTAGAGTCTCTTTGGAATATCGGATAACTGTAGAATGCGGAATACTTGTTGCCAATCTGCAAGAGCATTTTCTCTTCAATACGGCCAATGATGGTGTCGGTCTTGGTATATTTCTTTTCGTAAATATACTCGGCATCATATACTACCTGATACTTTACCTGATCAATGGAATCTCCCATGCCAATGCTTGATTCATCGAACAGGTTTACTGTTTGCGCTTGGAGCATGCAAGCATATAATGCAAGCCATACCATCAATAATACCTTTTTCATAATCTTCGTCTTTTTATTCATTATTTTATCTGTTTCATTCGTTTTTGTGATGCAAAAGTACTGAGATTATCCGATGAAATCGATGATTTCTGTTACTGAGTTATTACTTTTGCTTCTTTTCGCCTATTATTATTTTATTACTCTTGCCTTTGTTTACGGATTTTTCAGTAACTTTGCCGTCAAATTCAAAAGATCAGGAATGTATGAACAGTAACAGTAAGCTGAAAATAGTGTGGATGGTATGTGGGGTAGCAATCGTATTGTTGTTCTGCACGCAGGCATATTGGCTCCATCTTCAATGTCAATATAGCTTAGACCAGCAGGTAGAGCAATTCAAGAAGGATTGTGATGAAGTGTTAGCGCAAGATTTGAAGAATAGAAAAAAGTTGCAGGAGAATTCATCTACGAAAGGTAGAAGAGATACGGTTATGCTTAAGATAGAATCTGAATATGATATGAAGAAGGGATGTAGCCGTACTACGCTTTCTTTTTGGAACAATCACCGCTTTCTTGTCCGTTTGAATGATCCTAATCTTACGGGTGATGATGCTTATCTCATCATCAGCAGATATCTGGCTAATATAGGTAAGCATCCCTCGTTGGCTTCTTATCAAAGATTACTGGATGATAAGGGATATGGGAAGATATCCTTTTTTCGCCATCTGGATTACAAGACTGTCTTCCTGAATGCAAAATATGATGTCGAAGGCAGATGGTCACGTGTGGTGACGGTAAAGTATCAGACGAACCCAATGTTTCGCCAAGGTATTTCTTTTCAGGTGCCCATTCCTATTACTCGAACGCTCAAAGCCATGATGTGGCAATTGATAGGAAGCATCTTTCTCTTTTTCATCTTGATAGGATGTCTGTATTATCTGGTTAAGACCATAGTCTTCCAGAAACGCATTGATGGCATTCGCCATGAGTTTCTGAAGAATATGATTTATGAGTTGAAGCAACCGAAAGAAGACGACAAAGGTGAAGAATCTGCTGTTTTTATCGGTTCCATTGCTTTCTACTATGCGCAGAATGAACTGCTATGTGGTAATTTCAGAGTAGTCATCACATCTCGTCAAGCTGAAATTCTGAAGCTTCTTGCCGAGAACCAGAACCAGCTTGTAGAGCGGGATTACATACTGAATGAAGTATGGGGTGATGACTCATACTCCAATTCCCTTGCCCTGAACGTGCAGATTACCTATCTTCGCCGGGCATTGAACCTGGATGAAAAGGTAAGTATCGAAGCTGTCATCAAGAAGGGATATATCCTGCGAACCTGTTGATCTTGTTATCAACTTTCATCTTTTTAGAAAGGTGGAAGTTTTTTTATCTTAATTTATTTTGTCCTTCACCTATTTTGTTGTAACTTTGCACACTGAAATTCGAATTTAAATTATTTTATGTAATTATGGCAAAAAAAGCTCTTTTAATGATTCTCGACGGATGGGGAATCGGTAAGCATGATAAGGGTGATGTTATCTTCAAGACTCCAACTCCTTATCTCGATTATTTGACAGCAGTTTCAGCACATTCTACTCTCCAGACTTGTGGCGAGGACGTAGGTCTTCCTAAAGGTCAGATGGGTAACTCAGAGGTAGGTCACCTCAACATCGGTGCAGGTCGTGTGGTATATCAGGACCTCGTTAAGATCAACAAGGCTTGCGAGAGCGGTGACATCTTGAAGAATCAGGAGATCATCAACGCTTACAGCTATGCTCAGAAGACAGGTAAGAAGCTCCACTTGATGGGCTTGACTTCTACCGGTGGTGTTCACTCTTCTTTGGATCACCTCTTCAAGTTGATTGAGATTGGTAAGGAATATGGTTTGAAGGAGACATACGTTCACTGCTTCATGGATGGTCGTGATACAGACCCTAAGAGCGGTAAGGGCTTCATCGAGGAGGTGCAGGCTTGCTGCGACAAGAACGGTGCACACATCGCAAGCATCGTAGGTCGTTTCTATGCTATGGACCGTGACAAGCGCTGGAACCGTGTGAAGGAAGCATACGACTTGCTCGTTGAGGGTAAGGGTAAGCAGGCTGACGATATGGTGAAGGCAATGCAGGAGAGCTATGATGAGGACGTAACTGACGAGTTCATCAAGCCAATCAATAACTCTAAGGTTGACGGTACTATCCAGGAGGGTGATGTTGTTATCTTCATCAACTACCGTAACGACCGTGCCAAGGAGTTGACACAGGTATTGACTCAGCAGGATATGCCAGAGGAAGGCATGCACACCATCAAGGACTTGCAGTACTACTGCATGACTCCATACGATGCAAGCTTCCAGGGCGTTCACATCCTCTTCCCTAAGGAGAACGTAATGAATACTCTCGGTGAGTACTTGAGTGCACAAGGTCAGAAGCAGCTCCACACTGCAGAGACAGAGAAGTATGCTCATGTAACATTCTTCTTCAATGGTGGTCGTGAGACTCCATACGAGGGTGAGGATCGTATCCTGGTTCCTTCTCCAAAGGTAGCTACTTACGACTTGAAGCCAGAGATGAGCGCTTACGAGGTAAAGGATAAGTTGGTTGGTGCTATCAACACACAGGAGTACGACTTCATCGTTGTAAACTTCGCTAATGGTGATATGGTAGGTCACACAGGTATCTACAACGCTATCGCTAAGGCTGTTCACGCTGTTGACAACTGCGTAAAGGACGTTATCGAGGCTGCTAAGGCTAACGATTATGAGGCTATCATCATCGCTGACCACGGTAATGCAGACCACGCTATCAACGAGGATGGTACCCCTAACACTGCTCACTCTTTGAACCCAGTTCCATTCATCTACGTAACTGATAACAACTCAGCTACCGTAAAGGATGGTCGTTTGGCAGACGTAGCTCCTTCTATCCTCCATATCATGGGCTTGGAGAAGCCTGCAGATATGACAGGTGAGAACTTGATTTCTGACAACAAGTAAAAACGATTTTATATACCTCAAAAAAGTATCCTAAGATACTTGGCCAAGTATCTTAGGATACTTGCGTAAGTATCTTAAGATACTTTTGAATTTATATTAAGCATGAACGTAAAGATAGAAGAAAGTTGGAAACAGCATATAGGAGAAGAGTTCGACAAGCAGTATTTTGTTGACCTCACAAACTTCGTGAAAGAGGAATACCTGCGTACGCCCTGTTATCCTCCTGGCCGCTTGATTTTCAATGCCTTCAATCTCTGTCCTTTTGATGATGTGAAGGTAGTGATTATCGGACAGGATCCATACCATGAGCCGGGTCAGGCGATGGGACTGAGTTTCTCTGTGCCGGACGGAATCACTTTCCCACCATCATTGATTAATATATTCAAGGAGATTCAGATGGATCTCGGTACTCCGATGCCAGCTACGGGCGATTTAACCCGCTGGGCAAAGCAGGGAGTATTGTTGCTCAACGCCACGTTGACCGTTCGTGCCCATCAGGCTGCGAGTCATCAGCGCAAAGGCTGGGAGGAGTTTACCGATGCTGCCATCAAGGCACTCAGCAAGGATAAGGAGCACCTGGTGTTTATCCTTTGGGGCGGTTATGCCCGAAGCAAGGCGAAACTCATCGATACAAGCAAGCATCTGATATTGGAAAGCGTTCATCCTTCGCCATTATCAGCCAACAGAGGCGGATGGTTTGGTAATCATCATTTCTCCCGCTGCAATGCGTATCTGCAGCAGAACGGAATTGCGCCTATCCAATGGTAGGTACACCTATTAATATATAGCTATCCACTCATGGGTAGCTATCATTATTTTTATTATACACTTAAAGAAATTTATTCATCTCAAAAAACATTATGAAGAAAAACGAACTGCGTATTCTGCAGGTGGGCAACGTGTTGGTTTCACCTGATATTATCACCGAAAAATTCTGTTGCGACCTTGATGCCTGCAAGGGCGAGTGCTGCATCGAAGGCGATGCGGGAGCTCCTGTTACCCTGGATGAAATCATGGAGATAGAGAATGCGCTGGATGTAGTTTGGGATGATCTCTCAGCTTCTGCCCAGGCTATCATAGATAAGCAGGGCGTGGCTTATACCGATATTGAAGGCGATTTGGTGACGAGCATCGTGAATGGTAAGGATTGTGTGTTTACCTGCTACCAGGATTTGAAAGACCTGGGCGATGGACATACGATTCCGAATTGTTGTCTCTGTGCCTTGGAGCGTGCTTATCGCGAAGGAAAGTCGAAGTTCAAGAAGCCTATTTCCTGTGCTTTGTATCCAATCCGTGCCAAGGATTTCGGCAACGAGGTGTATGGCATCAACTATAACAAGTGGCGCATCTGCAAGGATGCCATCAAGAAGGGAGAGGAGTTGAACCTTCCGGTTTATAAGTTCCTGGAGGGTCCGCTGGTAGAGAAGTTCGGCAAGGAATGGTATGATGAGCTTTGCGAAGTGGCAGAGCAAGTGCTTGCCGAATTGGAAGACTAAATTCAGTTAGAGACTTTGGAAGATAATAGTTCCGAAGTCTTTTTTTGTTTTATAAAAAAAGAGATTTCGAAACGCTGTTGAGCTTATTCCGAAATCTCTAATCCTTCTATATTTGTGATATTACTTCTTCTAAAACCTTTATCCCAAGTTATCACGAAATCTTTTTGATGCTCAGCATGGATGCGGTAATAGGCTTGCTCGTCCATTTCGCCACTGCATACATATTGGTTTCCGTTAATATGAAGTGTTGTTCCTTTGCTGGCATTGCGTATCGTGAGCCGGATGGTTCCACGGAACGGACGTCCGAAGTCTATACGGCATCCCTGATGATCGAATTCCTCCTTGTATGGTTCTAATACCATTTGAAGCTTGTTCTGGGTGAGGTATGGCAGCTGGTCAACAAAGATATAGTTTACCGTATCATTGAAGGCACCTGTCGGATGAACCCATCCTGAAGATTGGTATTCAGCCGATTTCCACTCAGTAGTGTATATTCTATTGTCAAAGTGTTCTTTTTCGTTGTAACTGCCGCCCTTCAGGGGTTTGCACCACCATGTTTCGTCTGCTTTATGATAAAAAGGAACAGAGTCTGTATACCAGCCATGAAGTTCCAGCGAGAGTTGTTTGCTCTTATTTCTTATTCTTCCTGGTGCATACCAGACCGCGATGATGTTTTCGCCCTTTTTCAGATATCTGGAGATATCTATGGTTTGCATCAGAAGGATGCTGTCTCTGGCTCCTTCGTTGAAAATGCTTGGCGTAGCATTTCTTTCGTTGATGTATAGGCGGGTATTTCCTCCACTTGCCATGTTTATCTCAGCCTTTAAAGGCTTTTGATCAAGATGATAGATTTTCCTGTATAATATCTCAGAAGAATCGTTGGGGAATGGATATGATACCCAATGGGTACCGAATTCCTGTGCATAGGAATTCAGCACCCAGAGAGTTGTAAAGATGAGAATTGTAAAATATCTCATAGATGATTATTTGTCTATTTTATGAGTTTTGTTTCGCCAGCCTTGAAATTTAATGCTTTCTGCTTACCATTATACTTGACGGTCAGGTTTCCGGCATTCTTGCTGGTGATGGAAGCTTTGCTGACCTTTCCATTGTTCCATACGAGATTAATCTCGTAGTTTCCACGTGCTTTGATACCCTTAATTTCGCCTGCAGGCCATTCTTTAGGTAGAGCAGGAAGAAGATGCATAGTCTCGCCATCGCATTGCATCAGCATCTCGCATACGCCTGCTGTGCCTCCGAAGTTGCCATCTATCTGGAAAGGTGGATGGGCATCAAAGAGGTTAGGGTAGGTGCCACCGCTGCGGTGTTTGCTGTCCTTGTAGACTTCAGGGCTTACGTAGGTGAGCAGCTTGCGGTATATCTGATAAGCTTTGTCGGCACGATGCAGACGAGCCCAGAGGTTGATTCTCCAGCCTGTACTCCAACCGGTGGAATTATCGCCCTTGATTTCTAGGGTCTTGGTTGCGGCAGCAGCAAGTTCCGGAGTCTTGTTTACCGAAATCTGATGGAATGGATAGAGTCCCAGCAGGTGTGACTGGTGGCGATGATGCCAATCCTGGTCTTCCCAATCGTGGTACCACTCCATCAGATTGCCTCGCTTACCGATGTGGTAAGGGCGCAGGCGATTGAGGGCTGATTGCAACTGCTGCTGGTAATCGTTGTCGATGCCCAGGGCTTTTGCTCCCTTGATGGTATTCTTGAAGAGCTCGCGGATGATGGCGAGGTCGGCGGTTCCGCCATAGAAACTGCTGCCACGGTAGCCCTTATCGGTGATGTAATCTGCCTCTGGCGATGTGCAAGGAGCAGTAATCAGTTCGTTTGGATTGTGTGGATTCGGGATGAGCCACGCAAGCAGGAAGTCGGCAGCCCCCTTCATCAGCGGATAGGCTGTATTGCGAAGATATTCGGTATCGCGGGTATAGTCATAGTGATCCCAAAGGGTTTCTACAAGCCAGGCTCCACCCATAGCCCAGTTGCTCCATTGCGGACTTTCGCTTCCGGTTCCTACAGGATTGGTCATAGCCCAGACATCAGTGTTGTGTCCAGCGCACCATCCCTTATCGATACCATAGAAGTGCTGGGCATTGTGGCGACCTGTCACAGCCATACCCTCTACCAATCCGTCTACTGGGGCTACCAGTTCTGAGAGGTTCGCAACTTCTGCCGGCCAGTAATTTTCTTCCAGGTTGATGTTGATGGTATAGTTGCCGCGCCATGGCGAACGGAGGGCTGGTGCCCAGAGTCCCTGCAGGTTGGCAGGCACTCCCTTGGTTCTACTGCTGCTGATGAGCAGGTATCTGCCATACTGGAAATAGAGCTGTTCCAGATAAGGGTTGCTCTCGTGGTTGTCGCTGTAGGCGAGCAACTGTTTGTCGGTAGGGCGGGTGGCATCAAACTTGGCTCCTTTCAGACTCAAACTTACTCTATCAAAGAGTTTCTTGTAGTCGGCGATGTGACGCTGTTTGAATTCTTCGTAAGTGAAGTTGGCAAGGTGCCAGGCTTCATCGGTAACGTTCTCGATGTATGGAGCTCCTTCCTTCACAGGATGCTTGTCGAATCCGTTGTAACTTGTTTCGTTTACGAGATAGATGATAGCCTCGCTCACATCCTTCAGATGGAGTACAGAATCGCTTGCCCACACTTTTCCGTCGGTGTTCTTCACCTGAAGCATGGCACAGTAATGCGTACTGTTGGCTTCATCGCCGAGAACATGTCCCGTCATGGTGAGCTGTCCTCTGGATGCTTTTACCTGATGGGGAATGAGGGAAGTGAGTGAGATGTCGCTGTTGATGGATCTCTTCTGGGAGGCACTCAGCTTGATGGCAATCATCTTGTCGGGATGAGAAGCAAAATACTCTTTGGTGTATTGGATGCCGTTGCGCCTGTAATGAACAGTAGCCAGGGAGTTGTCGAGGCTCAGTTCGCGGTAATAATCCGTAAACTCGCCCTGGTTGCAGTCTTTGATATTGATCATGCCCAGTGGCTGATAGAACTCCGAGTTATGGCCTTGCACATAGTGTTGCAGGGAATCGGCGGTCTTGTAATCCTCCTTGAACAGCGCCTCTCTGATTTTCGGAATCCACTTGTAGGCTTCACCACCTTCGTTGGGATTCACAGGCACGCCCGTCCAAAGGGTGATGTCGTTGAGCTGGATAGAGTCATTATTGGCTCCACCATAAACCAGCGCACCCAGTTTGCCATTGCCTAATGGCAGTGACTCTTCGAAGGCGTATGCAGGTTTGTTGTACCACAACTTGTTGGGTTGCAACTCTTTACTTACTGTTGTTGCCTGGCAGTTCCATGTACTGGAGGCAGCTAACGCAATCGTAAAAAATATATGCTTCATAAAGATGGTATTGTTGGTTTTTTAATTCGATGCCCGGAAACGAAGTCGGAAGGTGATGCTCATTGGATGAGGCTATCCAAAAAAGGGGGAAGACTCTCGCTGAGTCTACCCCCAATATGTTCGTGTTAACTTTAAGCGTCGATATTGGCGTAAGTAGCATTCTGTTCGATGAACTCGCGGCGTGGTTCTACATCATCACCCATCAACATAGAGAAAATCTCATCAGCCTGGGCTGCGTTCTCGATAGTAACCTGCTTGAGCAAGCGTGTAGATGGGTCCATAGTAGTTTCCCAAAGCTGCTCTGGGTTCATCTCACCCAAACCTTTGTATCGCTGGGTGTGGATATTCTTGTCTTCTACTCCATCTCCATACTTGTCGATGAATGCCTGGCGCTGCTGCTCTGTATAGCAATACTCGCTTACCTTGCTACGATAAGTACACTTGTAGAGTGGTGGGGTAGCGATATACAGATGGCCTTCTTCAATAACCTTTGGCATGAAACGATAGAAGAGTGTCATAATCAATGTGTCGATGTGAGAACCATCGACGTCGGCATCGGTCATGATGATAATCTTGTCGTAACGCAACTTGTCGGTATTAGCCTCCTTGCTGTCTTCGCCATCTACACCGAAGCGGACACCGATACTTTGGATGATATTCATGACAGACTCAGCTTCGAATACCTTGTGCCACTGTACCTTTTCTACATTCAGAATCTTACCACGCAATGGGAGAATAGCCTGACGGAAACGGTCGCGACCCTGCTTGGCAGAACCACCGGCGGAATCACCCTCGACGAGGAAGATCTCGCATTCTTTAGGATCCTTCATTGAGCAATCGGCAAGTTTACCAGGAAGACCACCACCTGTCATGAAGTTCTTGCGCTGTACACTCTCACGTGCCTTGCGGGCAGCTATGCGGGCCGTAGCAGCCAGGACAACCTTTTCGCAGATTCGCTTTGCCTCGTCTGGATGTTCTTCCAGATAATCAGACAAAGCCTCGTTTACAGCCTGCTGAACGGCACCTTGTACCTCGCTGTTACCGAGCTTGGTCTTGGTCTGTCCCTCAAACTGAGGTTCAGCTACCTTGATGGAGATAACGGCAGTAAGACCCTCGCGGAAGTCTTCTGGTGCAATCTCTACCTTTGCCTTCTCAATCTGCTTAGAGATGGTTGGGTCTGCTTCTGCGTAAGCCTTCAAGGTGCGGGTCAACGCCATACGGAAACCAGTCAGGTGGGTACCACCCTCAATGGTGTTGATGTTATTGACGTATGAGTGGATATTCTCAGAGTAATCTGTGTTGTACATCACAGCAATCTCGATAGGAATACCCTGCTTTTCTGTCTTCAGATAGATAACATCATCGAAGAGATGAGTGCGGTGACGGTCTACGTAACGGACGAATTCCTTCAAACCATCCTTAGCGTGGAAAACCTGCTCCTTGGTCTTACCTTCCTCGTCAGGGCGCAAATCTCTCAAGGTAATCTTGATACCTGCATTGAGGAATGCCAACTCGCGCATACGGTTGGCTATGATGTCCCACTTATAGACAGTGTGAGTAAAGATGGTTGGATCTGGCCAGAACTGCTGGCGTGTACCGCGCTTGTTGGTTTCACCTACCACCTTAACCGGATAGAGAGGCTTACCCTTCTCATATTCCTGCTGGTAGATTTTGCCGTCACGGAACACCTGTGACAACATGTGGGTAGAAAGTGCATTCACACAACTTACACCCACACCATGTAAACCGCCAGATACCTTGTAAGAACCCTTGTCGAACTTACCACCTGCGTGAAGCACGGTCATAACGACTTCGAGGGCTGATTTATGTAGTTTCTCGTGCATATCCACAGGGATACCACGACCATTATCTTCTACGGTGATAGAGTTGTCTTCGTTGATGGTAACTTCGATGTCGGTACAGTAGCCCGCCATTGCTTCGTCAATAGAGTTGTCTACAGTTTCGTTTACCAAGTGATGAAGACCCTTTTCGGAGATGTCACCAATATACATCGCCGGACGTTTGCGAACAGCTTCCAGGCCTTCCAGAACCTGAATGTTACTCGCAGAGTAATTATTTGCGTTGTTTTGATTTTCTGCCATTTTAGTATTGTCTTATTTCCGTGCAAAGATACTAAAAAAAGCTGAGAAACAGGAACTTTTGTTTGTGAAAAATCACCAAAAAGTGAAGAAAAAACGTAGAATGTGAACTTTAGCGGCAAAAGTGTCTTGAAAAAGCTGTTTAATAATCGTTTTGCGCGTTTTTATAGGGTATGTTGTAGTATAAAACCGGTTGTGATGGGAAGATTTTATGATGCAGAAAGTGGGTAGTCGGGTTCATAGAAAAGAATAAGGCTGCGACCCTATAATAGGATTGCAGCCTTATTTATTTCTTTGCTTTGACTTATAAGTTAGGCCAACTTAGCGATGTGCTTTGTAAGACCAGACTTCAAGTTTGCAGCCTTGTTGTCGTGGATAACGTTGATCTTAGCCAACTTGTCTAAAAGCTTCTGAACAGTAGGATAGAGCTTTGCAGCCTCTTCCTTGTCAGACATGTTGCGCAACTTGCGGACAGCATTGCGCATAGTCTTTGCATAATACTTGTTGTGCAAAGCCTTCTTCTTGTCCTGACGGATTCTCTTGATTGATGATTTGTGATTTGCCATCTTCTTTATGTTATTTTTTTTATTTCTTAAATGTTTGTAGTCCCTAGCAGAGTCGAACTGCTCTTTAGAGAATGAAAATCTCTCGTCCTAACCGATAGACGAAGGGACCATTGCTTATTTGCGGGTGCAAAGTTACTACTTTTATTTGAATCTAGCAAATTTTTCATGGAAAATTTTCGCTAAATGCGCATTTTTTTGTATTTTTGCCCTGTTTTTCACTAATATTAGGCAAAATGGAGATAAAAACTAGTGCTATCGTATTGCAAACCATCAAGTATGGGGACTCTCAACTTATCGTGGATTTCTTCACCGAAAAGTTGGGAAGACTCTCCTTTATGGTACGTGTGCCTAAGTCATCTAAGGGGAAGATGAAACGGCAGCTTTTCCAACCGCTCATGGTCTTGAATTTAGAATTTGATTATCGTCCCAAGTCAAATCTGCAGCGCCTTAGGGATGTTTCGATTCAGATTCCATTCTCTGATATCCCTTTTTCTCCATACAAACTTGGCATTTCCATGTTCTTGGCAGAACTGCTTTCATATGCTACCCGTCATGAGCAGGCTAATGGTGCGCTCTATCTTTTCATACAGGACAGTATCGAATGGTTAGACCATGCTAAAGGTGCTATTGCCAATTTCCATATAGTCTTTATGATTCAGCTCTCTTTTCATTTGGGTTTTATGCCCAATATAGAGAGTGGTATGTCTGGCGATTATTTTGATTTGGTAGATGGATGTTTTGCAGCTCATGTTCCTTCGCATGTACATTATTTAAATAAGGAAGATTCTATGCGGCTTGTGTCTTTGTTCCGTTTAGACTATAAAACAATGCACCTCTACACAATGTCTCGTATGGAACGAAACAGGTGTGTAGAGGTGATACTGGAGTATTATAAACTTCATTTGCCAGATTTCCCGGAAATGAAGAGTTTTGCTGTTCTTCAGGAACTGTTTGCTTAGTCTTTTCAGATTTCCTCGTTTGCTTGATGTAAACGGGAAACAGACGTTGGCTATGTCCTCTGTTTAGGCAAAACTGATAACGCCCTGTACTGTAGCATCATCATTATTGTCTTCTTTCGGTTCTGTATTACCGGAAGCTATATTACGGATTTCTTCCAGAGTCTGTCGGGTACGCTTATAGGTAGGCGTGTTTTCTACCTGAAGGATGACATCCTCGTTATCCAAATCTTCCTGACGGAACAGGAATATGTGTGGATGACGCTTATACTGTGTCGTATTGCCATCGCTGCCATAATAGCGCTTGCGGCGGTCTTCTCTTTCAGCACGTTTCTCCTCTTCTTCAGCGAGACGGCGAGATTCTTCCTCAGTATGTTTCTTGAGGTGGCGGTTCATTCCCTCTACATCCTCGAGTCCGAAACCTGTTGCGAGAACGGTTACCTTTACGCGGCTTCCCAATTCAGGGTCAATGGCGAGACCCCATTTCAATTCGAAATCGTCACCGAATTTCTCCATAAAGTCGTTGACATCATTCATCTCGTCCATGGTCAAGCCAGGATTATCTTTCTTCTCGCTTGCAAATGCGATGCTGAGCAGAATCTTCTTAGAGTTGAATACGTCATTATCGTTAAGGAGTGGTGAGTTCAAGGCATCTTCTATCGCTTTCTTTACTCTTCCTTCTCCCTCACCGTAACCTGTACTCATGATAGCCACACCGCCATCTTTCAGTACGGTCTTCACATCATTGAAGTCGAGGTTGATGAGACCATGTACGGTAATGATTTCAGCGATACTCTTGGCAGCTACACTCAAGGTGTCGTCAGCTTTGCCGAAGGCATCGAGAACGGCAAGGTCTGGATAAATCTGGCGAAGACGTTCATTGTTGATTACCAGTAAGGCATCTACATGCTTCGACATTTCCTCTACACCATCCAATGCCTGGTCAATCTTCTTAGGACCTTCAAAACGGAATGGGATGGTTACGATACCAACGGTAAGAATACCTAACTCCTTACTAACTCTGGCGATGACAGGTGCTGCACCTGTACCGGTACCGCCACCCATACCCGCTGTGATGAATGCCATTTTTGTTCCATCGTTGAGCATGTTCTTGATATCTTCAAGAGTCTCTTCGGCAGCCTGGCGTGCCTTTGCAGGTTTGTTTCCTGCACCCAGACCTTCCTTGCCTAGCTGCAGGTGTACAGGCACAGGTGAGTCGTTAAGTGCCTGATTGTCTGTGTTGCAGAGTACGAATGTTACATCGTGTATACCTTCGCGGTACATGTGGTTGACGGCATTTCCACCGCCACCACCAACACCAATCACCTTGATGATGCTATTTTCTTTTTCAGGTTCCCCAAAGTCAAGAATATGAGGAGCGTTTCCATTATCTAGCATAGTCGTATAATCTTTATAGGGTTTATCTATCTGATTTTTTATTTAACCTGTTGTGAAATCTGTTTTCTGATAGCCTGGTCTTTGGCATCTTATTCTTCTTCAGAAATGGTATCTTTCACAAACTTCTTGAAACCTCTCATCATTTTATGGATGAGACTGTTTTCTTTGCGTCTTTTTTCTTCTTCTTCGGCTTCTTTTTCTGCCAGAAGTCTTGCCTCAGCTTCTTCCAGTTCTTTTTGCTTGCGGGCAGCCTCGTCAGCAGCCGCTTTTTCTGCCGCAGTTAGTACAACGCCCTTGCCGGCAGTCTCGTTAGGGTTTCTAGGAGCCTTGTGCTGCTCTGTTGCTACTGGCTTTTCTGCAGAATTGCTGAAGAGATCAGTGCCGATTTCATCACCTGCACAGTTCATGTCTCCCTTTGCCAGGAGTCCCAATACGGTGTTCATTGTACCATCGTGATTGGTAATCTTAGGATCCTTGGAGTTGACTGTTTGAGAAACAAACTTGGCAATGCGTACTTTGTCGATGTGGGTATGTGTCTTGAAAACCTTATCGATTTCAGGCATGTTGCTGCCGCCACCTGTAAGGATGATACCACCCAACAGCTTATCTGAGAATTCCACCGGAATCTGGAACCATGCGTTTTCTACGATTTCCTCTACGCGTGCTTCTACGATTTCGATGAACTTCTTGCTTTCAACCACTCTATCCTTGTCAATAGGGTAGTTCAGGGTCGGGTCGATATTGTTGATATCGGTATAAGCCTTGGCATACTTGAGTTTCATCTTTTCAGCATCAGGCTCTTCAATCTGAAGACAAGTTAAGTCTTTGGTCACGTTGCCGCCGCCTAATGGGATGACAGAGAGATGACGAAGTATACCTTTATAATATACAGAAACGGTTGTCGTATCGGCACCCAAGTCAACAAGCATACAGCCTGCACGCTTTTCTGAGTCTGTCAAAACGCTGTCTGCCATAGCTAAAGGAGCCAGGTACATTTCTGCAATAGGAATGTTGGCATTTTCAAAACAGGTATTGATATTGTTATAGAAGTTCTTGCGCCAAAGTATATTCAGGAAGATGCCTTCCAAATGGTTACACTGTATTCCTACAGGGTCTATCTGGTATTGGTTGTCTATCTTGTATTCCTGAGTTGCAGCATCCAGGATTTCCTGGTCCGGATAGGTCATGTTGCGGTTGATATCCATCAGTTCATTGATCATCTCTTGTGAGATGATGGTGTTACCTGGGAGATCCTTGACAATGACGTTCTTGATACTGCGTATAGAGCGACCGCCCACGCCTACATAGACCTGGGTAATATCCTGTTTCAGTATATTCTTCAACTTCTTGATGATGTTGGTCAAGCATTGGCAGGTTTTGTCAATGTTATAGATTACACCCTTTCTGATGCAAGAAGATGAATCTTCCTCTACGGTGGCAAGTACGGTGATGCTGCCGTCCAAATTCTTCTGACCTGCTATACCTGTCATCTTAGATGAGCCAAGTTCGATAGCTACAATAAATTCCTTTGGCATAGTTCTTATATGTTATCTTAATCTGTTTCTATTTTCTAATTAGCTATTTTGATGCTTTTTACATATGATCTGGTTGTCGAATTCGATATTGATATACGAATACTTGTTCCAGCCAGCTTGTGAGAGTCCATACTTATAGAATTTCTCTAATCGATTCATCTTCTTGTTGACGAAATCGTTGATGGCTTGCTCTCGTTTGTCGATGAGGTTGGTCTCTGGCAGGTTACCTATATATATAATGTGGTTGCCTACTCGCGGTACCAGTTCTATTCCTCTATCAGGCAGGACATTGATCTGTTCTATCTGGTTTCGCCAGAGTTCATTCGTCATCAGCGCTTTGCTTAGTAATGAGATGTATTTTTTAGCATACCACTTGTTGATGTAGCCCGTTGCGATGATAATGTCGCATGTATAGTTCGTGTTGGGCATGATCTGATTGTGGTCATCAATATAATAGTCCTCGTTGCTGATGTTTTTGATTCTGACGATTGGCATGCGTTGGGTGAGGTAGATGTCAACAAGACCATCTTGAGTCTTTGAACATTCTGCCGTCTTGACGAAAGGACTGGTCTTCAAGGTTTCTTCTATCATGCGGGCGTTCACCTCTTTGAGCGGTTCCCCCAGCGGATAGAGTTTCCTGGCTTCCAGTCGTTTCTTGATTTCCTTCGCATTCAGAAAGCCATTCGTCATCTCATCTTGGATGTTGATGTTCACCTTGGTGCATACCAACTTCGTTTCATCAGGTTTGTTAAACCTGGTGAAAGCGAATACCAGATAAGTACCGAGTACTAAATCCAGTGCGATGATGATGGTTTTCTTCCAATTGATATGCATTTATTTCTCTTCAAGTATTTTGGTAATTTGTGGAACATAGTTGTCCAAATCGCCAGCTCCTAAGATAACTAGAACATCGAAGTCTCGATTCTTTACCAGGTCAAGAACGTCTTCTTTGTGAATCATGCTCTTTTCTACACCTGGTTTCAGATTGTCATAGATAAGCTTGGAGGTTACTCCTGGAATAGGCTGCTCGCGAGCTGGATAGATGTCGCAGAGGATAACCTCGTCCAAGAGACTCAAACTGTTGGCGAAATCTTTATAGAAATCGCGGGTTCTAGTATACAAGTGAGGCTGGAAGATGGCTGTTATCTTACGGTCCTTGTATAACTCTCTGATACTCTTAGCACTCTGATATATCTCCTTTGGATGATGAGCATAATCAGACAGGAATACCAGTTTGTTGTTCTTGATCTTAAAGTCGAAACGGCGGTCAACTCCTCCGTAGGTCTTCATGCCGTTACGGAGTTCATCGGCTGTACAACCATTCAACTGTGCCATTGCCATTGCTGCCACACCATTTGTGATGTTGATAGGCACAGGCTGTCCGAGTTCTACGCCCGTTACGTTCTCGATAGGAGAGATGAAATCAAAGGTGATACCTCCATTCTCTATCTTGATGTTCTCAGCGTGGAAGTCGCCCTCGTCCTGGCTGTATTCGTATATCTTGACACCGTCTTGTACGTGTTGCTTCATCTCCAGACCTTTGTGGATGATGAGTGCACCGCCCGGTTGGATCAGTTCTGTATAGTGACGGAAACTCTCCAGATAAGCCTCCTTGGTGCCGTAGATGTCGAGATGGTCTGGGTCTGTAGCCGTGATGACACTCATCCATGGGCGCAACCAGTGGAAACTGCGGTCAAACTCATCTGCTTCAATGACAACATAGTCGCTCTTGTCGGAGAGGATATAGTTGGTGCCATAGTTCTTTGAGATACCTCCCAGGAAGGCATTACAGTCAATATGGCTTTGGTGCATGATGTGAGCACACATGGTAGATGTTGATGTCTTTCCGTGTGTTCCCGCTACGCACAGTCCCTTATGTGTACGGGTTAATGTACCCAGAACCTGAGCTCGCTTCTCGATGGTGAAGCCATTCTCATGGAAGAAAACCAGTTCCTTGTGTTCAGCAGGAATTGCCGGTGTGTAGACTACCAATGTTGTCTTGGCGTCCTTGCAGGCTTCTGGTATGAGGTCAACATTCTCCTCATAGTGGATAAGCATTCCCTCTTTCTCCAACTCATGAGTTAGATTGGATGGAGTCTTGTCATATCCGGCTACAACCAACTTCTTGCTGAGGAAGTATCTGGCGATGGCGCTCATTCCGATGCCGCCCGCTCCTACAAAATAAACTGCTTTAATATCTTTTATTTCCATTACTTTGTTGCTAATTTGATTACTTCGTCGGCGATGACGTCGGCAGAGTTCTTTAATCCTAATTTCTTGATATTCTCACAGAGCGAAGCAAGCTTTGCCTCGTCTTTTACCGTGTCAACTGCTTTCTTGAGCAATACCTCTGGTGCATCGGCATCCTTTACGTAGATGGCAGCATCTTTGTTGACTAATGCCATGGCGTTCTTGGTCTGGTGGTCTTCTGCTACATTAGGGCTTGGAACCAGGATAACCGGTTTGCCGATGAGGCAGAACTCGCTGATACTGCTGGCACCTGCGCGGCTGATAACCAGGTCGGCTGCCTTGTAAGCTGCACCCATGTCGCTGATGAAATCAGTAACCTTGAGCATTGGCAGCTCCTGACCTTTCAGTTGCTCCATGATGGCAGCATTATAGTATTTACCTGTTTGCCAGATAAACTGTACGCCGCTTTCTTTCACTAGGTCGAGGTGCTGGAGTACACTCTCGTTGATGGTTCTTGCGCCAAGGCTGCCACCTACGAGCAAGATGGTCTTCTTTTCAGGGTCGAGACCGAACTGCTTGCGTGCTTCTTCCTGGGTGATGGTAGTTTCCAATACATTCTGGCGAACAGGATTGCCGGTCATGATAATCTTGTCTGCAGGGAAGAAGCGCTCCATTCCTTCGTAAGCCACACAGATTTTTTCTGCCTTCTTGGCCAAGAGTTTATTGGTTACACCAGCGTATGAATTCTGCTCCTGGATGAGGCAAGGTATTCCTTTGCTGGCACAAACATTGAGAGTTGGACCGCTAGCATAGCCACCTACACCCACAGCCGCCATAGGCTTGAAGTTTTTGATGATGCTCTTTGCCATGTGCTGGCTCTTCCATATCTTGAAGAGTACGGCGATATTCTTGAGCAGATGCTTTCTGTCAAAGCCGCAGATAGGCAAGCCCTTGATCTCATAACCCGCAGCAGGTACACGCTGCATTTCCATTCTGCCGAGTGCACCTACAAACAAAATCTTAGCATCAGGGCGCTTTGCCTTGATGGCATTTGCAATGGATACGGCAGGGAAGATGTGACCACCTGTGCCGCCTCCGCTTATGATAATTCTTAATTCATTATTCATATCCGTTCATGTTTATAACGCAAAGGTATAAAAAAATATCGATTTAACGGCATTTTCTGCCATTTTTTCACCTTAATTTATAAAACTCTTGTCAGGCAGCCACCATTTTGCTGTCGTCGAGCTCATTTTGAGGTATCTCTTTCTTCTTGGCTGTTCTACTGATACTCAGGATGATGCCCAGGTACAGACAGTTGATGATGGTAGATGTACCACCTCTACTGATGAGTGGTAGTGGCTGTCCTGTAACAGGAGCCAAACCTACTGCTACTGCCATGTTGAAGAGTGCCTGGGTAACCAGCATGATGGCGAGTCCCATGCAGAGGAAGGCTGGGAAATTGTTCTCACACCGGTTGGCTATTCTGCCAGCTCTGAACAGGAGGATGATATAGAGGAATGCAACCAGTGCGGCTCCCCATATACCCATCTCTTCGATGATGATGGCATAGATGAAGTCTGAGAACGCCTGTGAGAGGAAGTCTCTTTCTACTGAGTTTCCAGGCCCTTTGCCTACGATGTTGGAAGAGGCGATGGCGATGTTGGCATGTGCCACTTGGGCATCTTTGTCGAGATCGACATCCTGTGGGGCTACAGGCTTTGAGTTCATAAACTTGTCAATACGGGCTTTCCAGGTGTCGGCTCTATGGAACATCTTTTCTGCCATGTTAGGCTTGTTCTGTTCCTGCTCAACCTTCTCTGTCAGCGTATTTTCCGGTTTATTGCCCTCTTCGCCCTTGTCCTGTCCTACTATCATGATACCTGCAAAGGCTGTGACGATGACAATCATGCACAGTCCCACCAGTTTGCCAATCTGGTTCATCGGCACTCGTCCGATGAGCATCATGGCTAAGATTGTGATACTGAGGAGCATGGCTGTGGATAAGTTTTCTAGTCCGATGAGAATTACAAATGGAGCGGTTGCTACAAGTATGAACTTGAATGCCTTCCTGTTGGCTCCCTGAGTTGTTTGCATAGCACTAAGAATCTGAGCAACAGCCAGTACTACCGCTCCCTTCGCTATCTCAGAAGGCTGGAACTGTATGCCCATCAGAGAGAACCATCGGGAGGCTCCGTTGGTAGATTGACCGGTAGCCAAGACCAGGACGAGCAACAGTAATGAGATGCCCATCACGACGGGGGTAACAATCTTGAAGTACTTGCATTTCACCTTGAGCATGCAAATCATGGTGAACAGACCGCCTCCCAAGAGCAAAATGTGGCGGATGACAGGTGCCATGTAGTTTCCTGTCTTGTACGACAAGGAGCTGGAGGCAGAATATACCTCCACGATGCTTATCATACAGAGAAAGAAGAAGACCATCCAGATCACCTTGTCTCCCTTGAAAATATTACCAATGCTCTTGTTATTCATTTCTTTATAGTTCTATCTGTTCTATTTGTTGAAAACTGTTATTCTCCGATAGCTCTTGCCAGCGCCTTAAACTGCTCGCCTCTATCTTCCATGTTCTTGAAGAGGTCGAAACTTGCGCAGCATGGGCTGAGGAGTACGGTATCGCCCGGCTTTGCCAATTCCTGGCAGGCTGCCACGCAATCCTTCATGCTGTGAGTGTCGCGTACAGGGATGCCGAGTGCGTCAAAGTTGTCGTGCAACTTCTGGTTGTCGGCTCCGAGATATACGATACCAGCACATTTCTCCTTTACCAGGTCCTTGATCTGGTTATAGTCATTTCCCTTATCCTTACCGCCGATGATGAGGATGGTAGGGGTGGTCATACTCTCCAGCGCATACCAGCAGGCATCTACGTTGGTAGCCTTTGAATCGTTCACATAGTAAACGCCCTGGAACTTGCCTACTTTCTCCAGACGGTGCTCTACACCAGGGAAGTCGCTCAAGCCTTTGTGCAGGGTCTCGTGGTTGATGCCTACGATGTTGCATGCCAGACCTGCAGCCAGACTGTTATAAATGTTATGCTTGCCGCTTAGACTCATGTCTGCCTGTGGCATTTCGAAGTCTGAAGGGAAGTTGAGTTTGTATTTGCCGTCTTCGATAAAGCCAACACAACCCTCCTCCTTGAACTCAGAGAATGGGCAGAGATGTGACTTGAGGTTGTACTTAGCCAGCTCCTTTGTAACGATAGGATCATCGTTCCAGAAGATGAAGCTGTCTTCTTCTGTCTGGTTCTGGGTGATGCGCATCTTGGCATCGGTATAGTTCTGCATCTTAAACTCATAGCGGTCCAGATGGTCTGGAGTGATGTTGAGCAGGATGGCCACATTGGCACGGAACTTATACATATTGTCGAGTTGGAAACTGCTCAGCTCGATGACGTAGTACTTATGAGGAGTTTCAGCCACCTGAAGGGCCAGACTCTTTCCGATGTTGCCTGCCAGACCTACATCATAGCCAGCCGACTTGATGATGTGGTAAATCAGCGAGGTAGTGGTTGTCTTACCGTTACTTCCCGTGATACAGATCATCTTGGCATCAGTATATCTGCCCGCAAATTCTATTTCGCTAATGATAGGTGTACCCTTAGCCATCAGTTTCTGTATCATAGGTGCTTCCTTAGGAATACCCGGACTCTTGATGACTTCATCTGCATCTAAAATCTTTTCTTCTGTATGGTGACCTTCTTCCCATTCGATGTTGTGGTCATCCATCAACTTCTTGTAGTTATCCTTGATCTTTGACATGTCTGAAACAAAGACCTCGAATCCCTCTTTCTTTGCCAGCACGGCTGCACCTGCGCCACTTTCGCCAGCTCCTAAAATTACAATTTTGCTCATTGTCTTATTCTCTATACTTGTCGGGCTGATAAGAGCCTGTATTTTATCTGATCTTCAATGTGATGATGGTCAATGCTGCCAGAATGATGGTTACAATCCAGAAACGGATGGTAATCTTTGATTCATGGAAGCAGTTGCGAGGCTTCTTCCACAGATACTTGCAGTCAGGATCCAGCTGACTGTCCTGTGTGCGGAAGTTGTCGTGGATAGGTGTGCGCTTGAAGATACGCTGCTTTACACCTCTCCGCTTTCCTATCTTGTAATAGTAAACCTGCATCATCACGCTGAGGCTTTCTACGAAGAAAATACCGCAGAGGATAGGCAGCATCAGCTCCTTGTGGATGATGATGGCACCTACTGCGATGATACCGCCGATGGTCAGCGAACCCGTATCGCCCATGAATACCTGGGCAGGGTAGGCGTTGTACCAGAGGAAACCGATGAGGGCTCCGATGAAGGCACAGAAGAATACTACCAGTTCCTCAGAACCAGGAATATACATGATATTGAGGTAGGCGGCAAACTCGATGTGCGACGACACATACGCAAGTATGCCTAGCGCCACACCTATGATGGCGGAGTTTCCGGCACACATTCCGTCCATACCATCGTTGAGGTTGGCACCGTTTGATACGGCTGTTACAACGAAGATGGTCATGATGACGAAGAGAATCCAGCCTGCTGCTACCTTGTACTTACCGCAGAAACTGGTGATGCTGGAATAGTCGAGGTTGTGTCCCTTGACGAATGGGATGGTAGTCTTCAGCGATTTTCTTGCTTCCGTACGATGCTTTACCACCGTTTCCTGTCCCTGTTGCTCGATGGCGAGGTTCTCGTTCATCTTTACATCAGGTGAAGACCAGAGTACCAGTCCCACGATCAGGCCGATGCCAATCTGTCCTATAATCTTATATTTGCCCTTCAATCCCTCCTTGTCGCGCTTGAATATCTTGATGAAGTCGTCCATTCCACCGAGAAAGCCGAGCCATACGGTGGTGATGATCATCAGGATCAGATAGATGTTGCGCAAACGTCCGAGTAACAGTACCGGTACGAGGATAGCCAGGATGATGATGACACCACCCATAGAAGGAACGCCAATCTTCTTGACACCGAACGGGTCGATGCTGGCATCGCGCTGTGTCTCTGTAATTTGCTTGCTCTTGAGATACTTGATGAATTTCTCGCCGAACCAGGCAGAGATTACCAATGATAAAATCAGCGCAAGCAGGGCACGGAATGAGATGTAGCCCCACATGTGAGAACCTGTGATGCCCCACTGCTCCAGAAATCTAAAGAGATAGTATAACATTTTTCTTTCTTTTCTTAATTGATTTTACTTCTGTGAAATTCCGAAGATGTCGCGAATCACCTCCTTATCGTCAAAGTGGTGCTTTACGCCCTTGATTTCCTGATAATCTTCGTGTCCCTTACCGGCTACGAGAATCACGTCGCCCTTCTTTGCCAGCATGCAGGCTGTGCGGATGGCTTCCTTGCGGTCTACGATGCTGATTACCTTCTTCATCTGCTGGGCATTGAGTCCGGCAAGCATGTCGTTGATGATGTCCTGTGGCTCTTCGAAGCGTGGATTGTCGCTGGTGATGATTACCTTATCGCTCTGCTTTACAGCCTCCTGTGCCATCAATGGGCGCTTGCCCTTGTCACGGTTGCCACCGGCACCGCAAACGGTGATGACTTCTCCGCCCTTGCCTTCGAGCACTTCGTGGATGGCATTCAATACGTTCTCCAGTGCATCTGGTGTATGGGCATAGTCAACAATGGCGGTATAACCTTCTGGTGACTGGATTGGTTCCAGTCTTCCGCTTACGCTGTGAAGGGTACTCATCACTACGAGTACATCCTCTGGCTTCTTGCCGAGCATAATGGCTGCACCATATACGGCGAGCAGGTTGCTCACGTTGAACTTACCGATGAACTGTACGCCCACTTCTCTGCCGTCAATCTCCAGATACATGCCGCCGAAGTGACACTCCAGGATTCTGGCTCTGAAGTCTGCCATGCTGCGGGTAGAGTAGGTTTTCACGGTAGCCTTGGTGTTCTGTACCATGATCATGCCGTTCTTGTCGTCGGCATTGGTAATGGCAAAGGCAGTCTTAGGCAGTCCGTCGAAGAAAGCCTTCTTGGCGTTACGGTAGTTCTCGAATGTCTTGTGATAATCGAGATGGTCGCGGGTCAGGTTGGTGAACAAGCCTCCGGCAAACTGTAGACCTCCGATACGCTTCTGTGCGATGGCGTGAGAAGAGCACTCCATGAAGGCATACTCGCAGCCTGCCTCTACCATCTTGCCCAGGAGCATGTTCAGCTCGATAGGGTCTGGGGTGGTATGGTCTGCAGGGATAGCCTCGTCCTCAATGTAGTTGCAGACGGTAGAGAGCAAGCCACACTTATGGCCGAACTTGCGGAACATATTATATAATAAGGTGGCAATGGTGGTCTTACCATTGGTACCTGTTACGCCTACCAGTTTGAGCTTTCTTGAAGGGTCGCCGTAGAAGAGGGTTGCTACCTTGCCGACAGCATCCTCGGTCGAAGCGACCTGAATGTAAGTTACGCCCTCAACTTTCTCTTCAGGCATGTCTTCGCACAAAACCGACTTTGCGCCCAGTTCCAATGCCTTTGGAATAAACTTGTGACCGTCAACCTGCGTTCCCTTCATGGCAACGAAGAGATGACCTTCCTTAATCTTGCGAGAGTCGATGTTTACTCCCGTAACCTCTACATCAGCATCGCCGATTATCTGAACCGGCTCGATGTTTTTGAGTAATTCTTGTAACTTCATATCCTGTTTCTGTTTTATATTCTATATATTTTTTATCTACACCTTATTATATATAGGGCTTCAGATAACTGTTTCTGAGTTTTATTCGAGCACAATGCTGCATACGACACCTTTCTTGATGACCGTTCCCGGCACCAGACTCTGCTTTACTACCTTTCCTCTACCTGTAATCTGGGTTTTGATGCCCCGGCTCTCCATATTGTAGATAGCGTCTCGGGCTCCCATTCCGGTAACGTCGGGTACAATCGTCTTGCCGTATTGCTTCTCCCTGATGAGCTTGATGCTGTGGTTACCCACGCGCTCTGCCTTGCCCCAGATAGGGTTGCCATCGGCATAGCTGCCACTCCAGTTGGCATTGGTCTTGATGCCGAGGTGGCTGAGCACATAGTTGGCAGCAAGGATATTGCCAGCCTTTACGTCAGGAACGAAGACGGATGCTGAGTCGCGGGCGTCCTTTACGTCAACTTTCAGACTCTGCGCCATGATGCCTTCTGAAATCTCATGGAACACCTTACCGCACATCGTACCGCCCGAAGCAGGCAAACCGGATTTCTGTATGCAGACGATACAGCTGTAGCGTGGCGCATCGGCAGGGAAGTAGCCTGCGAAACTGATGAGATAGCTGGTTCCGCCACTCTTATATCCACCGGCACCTTTTGAAATCTGGGCTGTACCGGTCTTTCCTGCCACTTTGAAGTTAGGCGAACCGGCTTTCTTTCCCAGTCCCACGCTTACCACCTGTTCCAGGATGGTTTGCAGTTCCTTGATGCTCTTCTCCTTGGCTATCTGCTGGCGCATCACTTCAGGAGGAAATTCCATGATGGTTTCTCCGTTCTTCATTACCTTGCTCACGAATCTTGGTCGCATCATCTTGCCGTTGTTGGCGATGGTGTTGTAGAAGGTGAGGGTAGAGATAGGCGGTATCTGGGTCTCATATCCGATACTCATCCATGGCAAACTGGTCTTTGCCCAGTTGTCATACTGTCCGTTCTTGTTTCTGTGCGGCATGCGGATTCTGGCTGGTGTTGCTCCCACCAGCGGAATCTTCAGGTCGTCGTGCAGACCGGTACGGTAGATACCCTTTACGAATTTCTCCGGGTTGTTGCGGTAATGGTCGTCTATGATGCGGCTCACACCGATGTTCGAACTGTACCACAGGGTCTGTGCGAGGGTCAGCATTCCGTATCCGCCTTTTCGCCAGTTGTGGTCTTTCATTTCTCTGCCGTACATCGGCCATATACCGCCACCGGTTTCTACGTGATAGGTCGTGTCTACCACTCCGTCGTCCAGCGCTACGAGGATAGAGGCTGGCTTGAACACCGAACCTGGCTCCAGAAGGTCGCTCACGGCATGGTTGTGGATTTCTCTGTATTCGCCGTCGAAACATTTCTCCATGTTTACGATGGCCTTGATGTCGCCCGTAGGTACATCCATCACGATGGCTACACCCACATTGGCGTTGATTTCCTTCAGCTCGTCGATGAGTGAGCGTTCGGCAAGGTCTTGCATGCTCACATCAATGGTGGTCACGATATCGGCTCCGTCAATAGGAGGGGTATCGGTAATGTCGAGGAACTTGTTGCGCACCTTGCGGCGATGCACGATACCGTTGGTGCCTCGCAGAATGGAGTCGTAACTCAGCTCCAGACCGAAGCGGGCGGTATCCTTGGCGCCATACATGGCTCCGATGGTACGGCCTGCCAGCGAACCGTAAGTTCTGGTTCGGGCATTATATTCTTCCCAGTGGAAACCGCTCTGGTAGGGTTTCAGGCGGAATACAGGGATGTCCTTTATTTCGGTGAAGGTGTTATAGTCTACACGCTTCGGATAAACCGGCCAGTGGCGGCTCATCTTGGCGCGACCTTCGGTGAGGTGCTTCTTGAAATCAGACTCGCTCAGATTCGGGAATATCTGGTGCAGGCAAAGACAGATGGAGTCTTGCTTGGCATCCCACAGCGAGTCGTTTTCTGCATCTTTCAGCGCCTTGAAGTCCATGAAAACCTTAAACTCCGGCAGCGAACTTGCCATCAGCTGTCCTGTGCAGCTCAAGATGTTGCCTCGGTTTGGCTTTACGGTCACGGAATCCTTCTTCTGCCGTTCTGCCACCTTCATCCAGTAATCATGCTTGGCGGTCATGATGTAGAGCGCTTTACCCACTACGGCTATGGCGAAAATCGTCATGATGATGGCGATGGCGCTGTAGCGGGGCATTACTTTCTTGTGATCAAATTTGCTGCTCATTCCTCGGGTACGTTTATGATATATGGAGGTTGGGTAGCGATGTGCAGCACGCTGTCTTTGTTGTTTTTCAGCATGTCGAGCACATTACTTTCACGACTCTTCTCTGTTATCTGGCTGCTTGTAGACAGCGCTTTGTATTTGGTGTCTTGCAGTTCTTTCTGCAGTTTGTCCAACTCGATGATATCGTTCTGGATATTGTATCGGTTGGATATGTAGATAATGACAAAAAACACGATGAGGATAACGAGCCATATCTGCCGGCGTATGATCTGTGCGGTAAGAATGTCTCCACCCAGAATCTTTCGCAGCGTAAAGCTCGATGATCCTGAAGCCTCTTCCTCAATGGCTTGCTTGGCAATCACTTCCTTGAGCGAAGCCTGTGGAGCCTCCTCCTGCTGTGGCTCCTGCTGCGGAGTTTTCTGCTTCGGCGGTTCCTGTGATGCCTGTGCCTTTTCTTCGGCTATAGGCTTCTCACTGATGTTTATGTCTTTATCGTTTATCATTTCTTTTCTGCTATTCTTAGTTTGGCGCTTCTGCTCCTAGGGTTTCTTTCCTGCTCGTCGGCATCGGGAACGATTACCTTGTTGTTCACGAGTTTGAAAGGGGTTTCTATTCTTCCGAAGAAGTCCTGCTCTATCTTGCCTTCTGCATTGCCCGCTTTCATCATGTTCTTTACGATTCTGTCTTCCAGCGAGTGATAGGTGATGACGCTGAGCCTGCCTCCCGGTTTCAGAAGTTCCGTGGCTGAGCGGAGCATCTCTTTCAGGGCGTCCATCTCGTGGTTCACTTCTATGCGCAGCGCCTGGAAGAGCTTTGCCATGTCTTTCTTCTCGCGTTCCCGCTTGAAGAGGGGCTCTACGGCTGCCATGAAGTCTTTGGTGGTGAGGATGGGCTTCTCGGCTCTTGCCTTGACGAGTGCTGAGGCGATGCGGCGCGAGTTCTTCAGCTCACCGTATAGGTAGAAGATGTCGGCAAGGGCACCTTCGTCATATTCGTTTACGATGTCGGCAGCAGTCTTGCCAGCACGTTTGTTCATGCGCATGTCGAGTGGGGAGTCGAAACGGAAGGAGAAACCGCGGGTCTCGTCATCGAAGTGATGGCTCGATACGCCAAGGTCGGCTAACAGTCCGTCGAGTCCGTCTACCCCGTAGTAGCGCATCCAGTTTTTCAGGAATCTGAAGTTGGAGCATACGAAGGTGAAGTTCTCGTTTGCCACCACGTTGCGCTCTGCATCGGCGTCCTGGTCGAAACTGTACAGGTGCGCTCCCTCCGTCAGGCGCGACAGAATCTCTCTGGAATGTCCGCCGCCACCGAAGGTTACGTCTACATAGATGCCTCCTGGCTGTATGTTCAACCCGTCAACGCTCTCCTTGAGGAGCACCGGTACGTGATATGTTTCTGCTGTCTTTATCATATATCTTTTTGCTGTCTTATCGCGTTATAATATTGCGTGCGTACTTATTAGTGTATAAATTTGGGTTCAAAGGTACATAAAAATCTCCATATAGCCTTACATTTTCCCACAAAATTTATAAAACTTAATGAAAAAGTTGTTTTTGGTCAACTTCACCTTCCTGTTTCGGGCATCGCCTTTTTGTTCTCATCAAGTGTGATGTTTTTGCAAAAATACGTGCAAAATGGGCTCGATTTGTCGTGATAGTTTAAAAAAACTAATAAATTTTCGCTTTTTTGCTATTTTTTTGGAAAAAATGGCACGTATTTGAAAAAGTTGAGTTACTTTTGCACTAACTTATATAAGTTTTAGCAAACATGAGTGAATCAATAGAGAAAACGATAGACATAGATAAGATTCTTAAGAGCAAGATGGGAAGCAAGGTGAAATTCGTACCGCGCTTCCTGGTTTCCTGGCTCAAGAAGATTATTCACGAGGACGAGGTGAACAGGTTCTTGTGGGAGAGCCGTGGCCTTTCGGGTACTGAATGGCTCACCGAATGTGTGCGCTATCTGAAGATGGATGTTGAAATCGTAGGCTTGGAAAACCTGCCTGACAAGAACGACGGCAAGCTCTATACCTTTGTTTCCAATCATCCTCTGGGCGGACAGGACGGCGTATGTCTCGGTTCCATCATCGGCAAGCACTATGATGGCAAGTTCCGCTATCTGGTGAATGATCTTCTGCTCAACTTGCCGGGTTTGAAACCTGTAAGTATCGGCATCAACAAGACGGGTCGCCAGAGCCGCGATTTCCCCCGGATGGTGGAGGCGGGCTTCAAGAGTGATAACCACATGCTGATGTTTCCGGCAGGCTTGAACAGCCGCAAGCGCAAGGATGGAACCATCCATGACCTGCCTTGGAAGAAGACGTTTATCTCTAAGAGTGTAGAATATCAGCGCGATGTGGTGCCTATCCATTTCGGAGGGCGCAACTCTGAGCGTTTCTACCGCATCGCCCGATTTAGCGACAAGTATCTGCCGTTCAATCTCGCCATGCTGTTCCTGGTTGACGAGATGTACAGGAATGTGGGCAAGCATTTCCGCATCTCCATCGGCAAACCGATTCCTTGGCAGACTTTTGATAAGAGCAAGTCGGCTACAGAGTGGGCGCAGTATGTTGAAGACAGGGTTTATGAACTTTAATGGTTCGCAAAACCCGGAAGAATTGTTTTATATTAACGAAATCGTAGAATCATAGCATATAAGAAGAGTAATATGGAAGAAGAAATCATCCAACCGATTGACCGTGAGCTCCTGAAGAGCGAGCTTACACCCGACAAACAACTGAGAATGACCAATAAGAGCCATAACGAGATTTACATCGTTACGGCAAATGATTCGCCTAATGTGCTGAAAGAGATTGGTCGACTTCGTGAAATCGCTTTCCGCGAAGCGGGAGGCGGAACGGGCAAATCTATGGATCTTGATGAGTTCGACTTTGGTGACAACTGTTACAAGCAGCTGATTGTCTGGAATCCTGAAGCCGATGAGATTATCGGCGGTTACCGTTATCTTCTGGGTAAGGACTGGCTGCTCGATGAGAAGGGACAGCCTAAGCTGGCAACCAGCCACATGTTCCATTTCTCCGACAAGTTCCTCAAGGAGTATATGCCTTATACCGTAGAGTTGGGCCGTTCCTTCGTTTCGCTCGAATATCAGAATGTGCGTACCAACACCAAGAGCATCTTTGCTCTTGACAATCTCTGGGATGGTTTGGGCGCCTTGACGGTTCTCTATCCGGAAGTAAAATATTTCTTCGGCAAGATGACGATGTATCCGTCTTACATCCGTCGTGGCCGCGACATGATTCTCTATTTCCTCAAGAAGCATTTTGATGACAAGGAGAACCTCGTAATCCCGATGAAACCGCTGAAATTGGATACTCCGGAGAGTGATTTGGCAGCCATCTTTACAGAAGATGACTTCAAGGCAGACTATCGTATCCTGAACCGTGAGGTTCGCAAGTTGGGTTATAATATCCCTCCTCTTGTTAATGCCTACATGAGTCTGAGTCCTACGATGAAGCTTTTCGGTACCGCCATCAACTATGGCTTTGGTGATGTAGAGGAGACCGGTATCCTCATCGCCATCGATGAGATTCTCGAAGAGAAGCGAGTTCGCCACATCAATAGTTTTATTAAGGAACATCCTGAGGCTCTCAAGATTACGAGCGGAGCCAATAATTTGATTTATAAGGAAAAAGAAATTTAATTCAAGTTTCGCATGTAAGCTTCACACGCCCCAGGCATCAGAACACCATCATGTCCCCACATGTCCAAGGCATCAGAACACCATCATGTCCCCACACGCCCAAGGCATCAGAACACCGTCATGTCCCCACATGTCCAAGGCATCAGAACACCATCATGTCCCCACACGCCCCAGGCATCAGAACACCATCATGTTCCCACACGCCCTGAAAGGGCAGAAGCTCCTAGCCCAGGGCAACGCCCTGGGTAATTACGAACACAAACCTGTCGCCCTGTAAGGGCAAAAGCTTTCAGATACCAGGCAATCAACAAAGCTTTTGCCCTTACAGGGCGTCTTGCTGATTGCTATTATACCCAGGGCGATGCCCTGGGCTAGGAGCTTCTGCCCTTTCAGGGCGTGCTGCTTCTGGAACTTTTGGGCCTTCAGCCCGTACCTGAACCACTTGCGAAAGTTCAGTAAGCTAAAAAGAGGGCGCTACCTTATACAATAGGCAGACTGATTCCGTTGATCTTCTGATAGATGTCGAGCGCATAGATGTCGGTCATGCCGCTGATATAATCAATTACCGCCATGATGCGTTCCTCCAGATTCTCGTTCTCTATATCATACTGGCTGCTCACCCGGCGCAAGAGCTGCTTGGAGTAGAAGCGCGATGGGTTGACGGCAGCTTCGATGAAAACCTCCATCAGAGTTGCCATGATTTGATAACCCGACAGTTCTATGTCGAGTACCGGCTTGCTTTGGTAAATCTTAGAGTAGGAGATCTTCTCACATTCCTTATATGCCTTTTTCTGGCGCTCGGAAATATGGTCGATGAGACTGCCCTCGAAAGTTCCGGCAAGGATTTCCTCCTCGTGCGCCAGGAAGGCTGCCACACATTCGTTCTCCAGTTTGCCGATGACGCTGGCTCTCATGTAAACCACTTTCTCGTTTTCGTCACTCAGTTCTTCGTCGATGATGCGCTGGCGTATCTTCTGCTGGATTTCTTCATCGAAGAAACTCAGCAGCAAGTGTTCGGTCTCAGCAAAGGAAAGAATCTTGAGCTTATGGGAGTCTTCGATGTCCATGATTTCGTAGCAGATATCGTCGGCAGCTTCTACCATATATACAAGTGGATGGCGGGCGTATTTGAGAGGCTCACCCGGTGCAGATTTGCAAAAAATGCCCAATTCATCGGCAATTTTCCTGTAAGATTCCGCTTCTGAAGCAAAGAAACCGAATTTGCCGTGGTTGCCGGCAAGACAGCTTGCAAACGGGTATTTTACGATGGAAGCAAGCATGGAATAGGTCATGACGAAACCACCCTGACGGCGCCCCTTGAACCGGTGGGTCAGGATTCTGAAGGCATTTGCGTTACCTTCGAAATGCGTAATATCATCCCAAAACTCCGATGAAACCATTGATTTTATCTTCTGACCCGGTCCTTCAGAGAAGAAAGTCTGGATGGCTTTCTCGCCGGAATGACCAAAAGGCGGATTACCCAAATCATGTGCCAGACAGGCTGCACTTACGATGGTACCAATCTCCTCGACGAGCGTATCCTTCAGTTCAGGCCGCTTCTGGATGACACGTCGAGAAATGTCGTTACCTATCGACATGCCCACACTCGCCACCTCCAGACTGTGGGTGAGGCGGTTGTGAACGAAGATGCTGCCCGGCAATGGGAAAACCTGCGTCTTGTTCTGCAGGCGGCGGAATGCCGATGAAAAGATAAGACGGTCGTAATCGCGCTTGAATTCAGAGCGATCATCATGGCGCTCGGCATGCTTATGCTCCTGTCCGAAACGCTTGTTGGATATCAGTTGTTTCCATTCCATATTATTGTATTACTTGATTCTGTAGCGCAAAAATACACTAAAGTAAGCACAAATCAAAATAAAATATGATAAATTACATGTTTTTATCCTCAAAAATTCATTTATTCCATCAAAATTGCTTATTTTTGCAGATTATTAAACTCAGACACAGATAAAAAAGAAGAAGTCATGATAAAAGTACAGATTATCAACAAGGGGCATCAGCCTCTACCTGCGTTTGCCACACCTCAGAGTGCCGGCATGGATTTGCGTGCAAATATCGATGAGGCAATCGTGCTTCATCCTATGGAGCGACGACTGGTGCCAACCGGTCTTTATATGGCTTTGCCTGCAGGTTATGAAGCGCAGATCCGTCCTCGCAGCGGTCTGGCTTTGAAGCATGGCATTACCGTATTGAATACGCCGGGAACCATCGATGCCGATTATCGCGGCGAAATCATGGTTCTGCTCATCAATTTCTCTACAGAGGATTTCGTAATCAACGATGGCGAGCGTATAGCCCAGATGGTGCTGGCTAAGCACGAACAATGCGATTTCATCGAGGTTAATGAGCTCGATGAAACCGAACGTGGAGCCGGCGGATACGGTCATACGGGTGTAAAATAACAGATTATTAAAGATAGAATAGAAAGGATTAGAATCGTGAAGATGAATCTTAGAAATATCAGTTGGGCAATGGGGCTGGTCTTGCTGGGTTCGGTAGCCATGCCGTCGCTTGCCCGTAAGAAGAAGGTGCAGCCGGTTCAGAAACCGGCGGTTCAGGAGGATCATCTCTCTCCGAACGACCGCCAGCGCTACAACTATTTCTTCCTGGAGGGAGCGCGCCAGCAGGCTGCCGGCAATTATTCGGCGGCTTTCGACCTCTTTGAGCATGCCAGGAAGATTGACCCGAAGGCGGCTGAAACCTATTTCTATGAGTCGCTTTTCTATTCTCAGCTCAAGCAGGATTCCCTGGCACTTGCCTATATGCAGAAGGCAATAGAACTGAATCCGGAAAACCAGACCTATGCAGAGCAGTTGGGCAGATATTATATAGGTAGCCAGAAATACGATCTTGCCATCGATGCCTATGAGAATCTGTATGCCAAAAACCACGATAATACCGATGCCCTCCGCATCCTGGTTCAGCTTTATTCCCAGAACAAGGATTATAAATCAGTACTCAAAACCATTTCGCGTCTTGAGGTGGAAGAAGGTGAAAGCGAACAGTTTACCCTCTCTAAAATGAGAGTTTATGAACTGATGAACGACAAGAAGGCTGCCTATCAGGAACTGAAGTCGCTGGTAGACCAGCATCCGCTGGATATGCAGTACAAGACAATGCTGGGCAACTGGCTCGTACAGCACGACCGCCAGAAGGAAGCCTACAAGTGCTTTACCGATGTGCTGAAGGAAGAGCCTGACAATTCCTATGCCCAGATGTCGCTTTACGACTATTATAATGCCACCCATCAGGAGCAGCTTGCCGGGCAGATGCTCGATAAGATATTGATGAGTCCGAAATCGGATCTGGAGACCAAGGTGATGATGTACCGCTCTTTCATTCAGAAGAACGAGAGCGAAGGTGGCGATTCTACCAAGGTGATTGCGCTGTTTGACAAGGCGCTCAACGTGGCTCATCCGTCAGCCGATGTGGCAGAGATGAAAGCTGCTTATATGAGTTTGAAGAAGATGCCTGCCGACTCTGTTTGCCGTGCCTTCGAAAAGGTGCTTACCATAGCGCCGGATAATGTGAATGCCAGAATGCAACTCGTACAGATGCTCTGGAACGAGAAGAAATATGACCTGGTTTCCCAGCAATGTAAGGCGGCTCAGGAGTATAATCCCGAAGAAATGGTGTTCTATTACTTCGGTGGAATGGCGTATTATCAGAAAGATAAGGAAGACGAGGCGCTCCGTGAGTTCCGTCTCGGATTGGCGCAGGTGAATGCACAGTCGCCTGCCGACCTGGTATCTGACCTCTATGCCGTAACCGGTGATATCCTTCATAAGAAAGGTGAAGAGCAGGAAGCCTTTGCGGCTTACGACTCCTGCCTGCAATGGAAAGATGACAACGTGATGGCGCTCAACAACTATGCCTACTATCTGAGCGAGAAGGGCGTTGACCTGCATAAGGCTGAGGCGATGAGCTACAAGACCATCAAGGCAGAGCCGAACAACGGTACTTATCTGGATACCTATGCTTGGATTCTCTTTATGGAAGAACGCTATGCTGATGCCAAGACCTATATAGACCAGGCACTCAAAAACCGCGATTCCACCGCAGATAACAGTACGGTTATTGAGCATGCCGGAGATATCTATTATATGAATGGTATGGCCGATGAATCCGTAGATTTCTGGAAGAAAGCCTATACCGGCGAGAACCAGACTGAGGTGCTGGCATGGAAGATTAAGAACAGACAATATATTACCGAAGAAGAACTGAAGAAGCGTAATGCGCCAAAGCAGAAACCTGCCGCTACGAAGAAGTCAGTTAGAAAAGGTAAGAAGAAATAAACGGAAAGTAGAAAAATCAGGAAAGATGAAATATACAATGAAGAAGAATAAGATGATGCTGCTTGCCGCAGCCTGCAGCATCCTGCTCCTCGGTTCTTGCGGAACCAGCAAGAATGTACAGGGCTCTGGCTCCACATCAGCCAGTCATCAGAAAGAGAATGCCACCAAGGGTTCTGGCTCTCGTCAGAGTGAGACGCTCAGGAAGTTGGCTTTCGTACAGAAGGTTTCAGACAATCAGGTGTATACCAGGAATATTGTAGGCAACATGTCGTTTACGCTCCAGGCTGGTGATAAGGACATTACCGTGCCGGGCAAACTGAGCATGCGTAAGGATGAAATCATCCGCATCCAGCTCTTTATTCCTATCCTGGGTACAGAGGTGGGCCGTCTGGAGTTTACTCCCGACCATGTACTTATCATCGACCGTCTGCACAAGGAATATATCAAGGCAGATTATTCCCAGGTAGACTTCCTCAAGAAGCAGGGCATCTCCTTCTATTCTCTGCAGGCTCTCTTCTGGAACCAGCTGCTCCTGCCGGGCGAAAGGACTGTGAAGGAATCAGACCTGAAGAAGTTTGATGCCAGACTGGATGTGGCAGGAGATGCTGTGCCGGTCAGTTTCAGGAACGGCAATATGACCTATGCCTGGACAGCCAACCGCACTACCGGCCGTATCACAGCAGCAGATGTTGTCTATAAGAGTGCGCAGAACGGCACCTCCAATCTCCACGTCGACTACGGCAACTTCAAGAGTGTAGGCGTCAAGATGTTCCCTGCCTCCCTGAATCTGTCGATGACCACTACTGCTACCAGAAAAAAGCAGGAGGCTAAGATCAGTCTGGAATTGAATCAGGTGAAGACCGACAGCAAGTGGAGCACTCAGACAGAGATTTCCAGCAAATACAAGCAGATTTCTCCAGCAGATGTGCTCAGCAAGATATTGAGTATGTAGATGCTCATCAAGAGTTTGAAATTATAGAACATGGGTTTTTAATATAAGAAATGAAGCGAATCTTATTATTCATCATGGCAATCACCTTCTCGCTCGCACCTTTTGCGCAGAAGCATTCTGCCCAGAAGAAGCCGGTGAGAAAGACTGCCGTAACTGCGAAAAAGAAGGCTGCTACTCCTGCCAGAAAGACGAACAGCAGAAGTCATGCGGTCAGAAAGACATACAAACCAGCTGCGCCAACCAGAGCAGAACGCAAGGCGGCAACCTACAGCAATGCCTCTATCCGAGGTTTGCAGGGACAGCGCGCTTCTATCCGGAAGAAGATCAGGGAACAGGAGCAGGCTTTGCAGAGAAATAAGGCGGATGTGAAGAAACGTCTTGAAGACCTGATGGCGCTGAACGGAGAAATAGACCAGCGTCAGAAGAAGATTGACGGTATCCAGAAGGATATCCATCATATTGACGGCAATATCGGCATTCTGCAGGCACAGTTGAAAACGCTTCAGCAACAGTTGCAGGACCGCAAGAACAAGTATATCCGTTCCATGCGCTATATGAGCCGTCATCATACGGTTCAGGACAAGCTGATGTTCATCTTCAGTGCCAAGAATCTGACACAGATGTATCGCCGCCTTTCCTTCATCCGCCAGTATTCTTCCTATCAGAAGGTGCAGGGCGAGGCTGTAAAGGCTAAGCAGAAGCAGGTGAACGAGAAGCACCAGCAGTTGCAGCATGTAAAGGGACATAAGAACACCTTATTATATAAGGGTAAGCAGGAGAAGACGGTTTTGGAAGGTAAGCAGACCCAGCAGCAGGAGATGGTGCAGGGACTGCAGAAACAGCAGAAGACCATTCAGGCTGTCATCGCCGACCAGCGTCAGAAAGATGCGGCAATCAACGCACAGATTGACCGCTTGATTGCTCAGGAAGTAGCCAAGGCTCGTGCCCGTGCTGCTGCCGAGGCTAAGAAGAAGGCCGCTGCCGCTGCTGCCGCCAAGAAACGTGCCGAGGAACTGGCTCGCAAGAAAGCTGCTGCCGAGGCTGCTGCCAGGGAGAATGCCCGTCGTATAGCCGAAGCCAAGGCGCGTGAGGCTGCTGCCGAAGCTGCCCGCAGAAAGGCTGCCGAAGAAGCAAGACTGGCTGCCGAGGCTGCAAGAAAGGCTCAGGAGGAGGCTGCTGCCCAGGCTGCTGCTCAGGCGAAGGCTAAAGCGCAGGCTAGGGCGCGTGCTGCTGCCGAGGCTGCCAAGCGTGCTGCCGCAGAGCAGGCTGCCCGTGAGGCTGCTGCCGAACAGGCTGCAAGAAAGGCGGAGGCTGAAAGACAGGCTGCCGAGTTGAAGGCGAAGATGGATGCGGAACGCAGTACCCGTGAGATTGCCGCTGCCAAGAAGGAGGCACAGGAGGCTTCTACCTTGAGTTCGGTAGACCGCATGCTGAGCGGTGGATTCGAGGCTAACCGTGGTAGATTGCCGATGCCTATCAGTGGCAGTTACCGTGTGGTGAGTCATTTCGGTCAGTATAATGTAGAAGGTTTGAAGGGTGTAACGCTCGACAATAAGGGTATCAATATCCAGGGCAAGCCGGGTTGTGTGGCTCGCAGCATCTACGATGGTGAGGTGAGTGCCGTCTTCGGTTATGGTGGCATGTGGAACGTGCTGGTCCGTCATGGAGCCTACATCTCTGTTTACTGTAATCTGAAATCGGTCAGCGTTCATAAGGGTCAGAAGGTACGTACCCGTCAGGCTTTGGGTAGTGTTGGCTCTGAAAACATCCTCCAGTTCCAGCTTCGCAAGGAGACTGCCAAGCTCAATCCGGAGGCTTGGCTGAGCAGATAATGTATGGCTGAGCCGATAATGTATGAATAGTTGCAGCCGAAAGTTTTGCCCCACACGCCCTGAACCAACGGTCACCGGCCGAAGGGAAAGGTAAAGGGCAGAAGCCCCTGGAAGCAGTACGCCCTGAAAGGGCAGAAGCTCCTAGCCCAGGGCAACGCCCTGGGTATAATAGCAATCAGCAAGTCGCCCTGTAAGGGCAAAAGCTTTGTATATTGCCAGGTATTTGAAAGCTTTTGCCCTTACAGGGCGACAGGTTTGCGTCCGTAATTACCCAGGGCGTTGCCCTGGGCTAGGAGCTTCTGCCCTTTCAGGGCGTGTGGGGGCAAAACCTTCAGGGCGTGCTGCTTCTAGTTCAATAAATGATAGAAATGAAACCTACAATCAATTGGTTTGATTGTAGGTTTTTTAATTGCTTACTAAACCGGTTGCTACTGGCATTTTTTTTGTGTTGTAACAAAAACGTTATCTTATTTATCATTTTATTTTTATTAAACATTGCTTTAGACCTAATTCAATTTTATGTTGTACTTTTGCACCCAGAAATTTTGAAATGAATATGATAATTAGATAAGAATATAAAGATGAAGCATTCATGAAAAGATGTAAAAGATGTATAGAACTATTCTTGTACTGTTGGCTCCTTATCATTTCGCTTACTTCTTGCGTTTATGATGACTATTCCAGTTGTCCGCCAAAGGATGGCCGTAGATTGGTGCGGATTAATGTAGATTGGCGTTTGTTTGATAAAGAGGTGCCTACAGGTATGACGGTCATGGTGTTTCCCTGGTCAGGTGGTGCTCCGCATACTGCCTTGACTAATGATATAACACATGCCGACTTTTTCTTGGAACCTGGAAAATATCATGTACTGGTATTCAACCAGAGTACGACCGAGTTTGGTACACTCGAATTTCAGGGAATGGACTCTTACGAGACGGCGCGAGCTCTGGTACTGCATACAACATCGCGCTGGTACTCACGTGGAGATAATGAACTGATAGGGGTTGAGCCCGAGTGGCTTGCCTCTGATAAACTCGATGAATTCGATGTTTCTGGAGACTATTCTGAGGCTACTTTAACGCCAAGGAATGTGCTTTCGCATATCCAGGTCAACGTGAAAGTTCCAGGTATAGGAAACCTGTATTCTGCGAGAGGATCCTTAACTGGTATTTCAGAAGGATTTCTGCTGGGACAGGGGAAGCCGCTTCAGAGTAGTAAGGTGACTTATCTTCTGGAGTCCTGGACGAAAACGATAGATAAGAATGACGCGACACTAGGAACGTTGACGACATCGTTTAAATGTTTTGGCCTACCAGAAACTGCCCATCCTGATGCCGAAAACAATAAGCTGTCTTTTTCAGCTTTGTTGATAGACAAAAAGACGCAGGTAGATTATCAGTTTGCGGTAGGAGATAAGTTTAAGGAAGATGAAAATTCATCGGAGTTAGGTTATTTTTCTTCTCTCCATGTTGATGTTGAGTTGCCGAAACCTTTACCTGATGTGAAGCCTTCGGAAGGAAGTTCTGGCGGTTTTGACGTCACGGTCAAGGATTGGGGTAAACCTGAGGATATTGATATGGAACTGTAGAAAAAGTGATAAGAATCAGATAAAAATAGTAAAAGATTAATAATAGATTAGTTTAATTTAAAAATCCAAAAAGATATGGATAAGAAATTCGTTATGGGTATTGCTGCAATGGCAGCGTTGACATTGGTAAGTTGTTCAAGCGATGACTTGGATAGTGTTTCAGGCAATTCTTCTAAGAATGAGGCTATCAGCTTTGATAGCTATTTGGGAAGAAGTGCAGTTGCTGTAAATGGTTCACGTGGTAGCGAGCTGAATAATACTACTCTTCAATCAAAAGGTTTTGGTGTGTTTGGTAACTATAGCACAGAAACTACAACTGCTTATGGTAATAACTTGTTTGATAACCAGCCGGTAACTTATGATAAAGCAAAATCAAAGTGGACATATTCTCCTCTTAAGTTTTGGCCATCAGATGGTCATATTGATTTCTTGGCGTATGCTCCTTATGAAGTAGGTAAGAAGTTAGAAAATACAACTATTTTTGGTTTTACTGTAGACGAAGATATTGCTAAACAGAAAGATTTGGTGTGGTCTAATGCTACGGGTAAGATAACAGCAAATGTCACTAGTCCAAAAGAGAAAGTAAAATTTAAATTTAAGCATGCTTTGTCTAGACTTGGTTATACTGTAAAGTTATCTGGAAATTATTCTTCTAATAATGTAACTTTTACATTGAAGGATATTACATTGGCAGGATCTGCTGATGGAAATACGCCAGCTTTCTATAAAACGGGTACCATAAATTTGGCTACTCAGATTACTCCTACTGTTACAGATCCTTGGACGTCAAAAGATAATACTACAAAGCTAAAATTTAATTGGTTCCATGGAAATTATAATATACCAGAACCAAAAGCAGGTACTACAGAGCCATCTTCATATCATCCTAATAAAGATGATAAAGGTAACAGAGACCAGAATGAAGATTATTTGTTTGTAATTCCACAGAATTTCTTAGATGCAGATGGAAATGGTGATAAACTTTATGTTATCGTAGAGTACGATATAACCTATAATAATGATCCAAAGACAACAATAACAAATAAGGTTTATAAGCAAATTAAACAGGACTTCAAGCGGGGTACGGCATATAAGCTTAACTTGACCCTTGGTCTTCCAATCGAATTCGATGTTACTGCTGGTGTTGATGCTGGTGTTGAAGGTTGGGGAGACGAAGAAAATATCAATATCGGTTCCAATGACAAGAATCCTTGGGATAGAGAATAATAATGAATTTAATAAATTATCATAAGATGAAGTTTCTTCGTTTAGCTTTTTATGTTTTGGTAGCACAGCTGGTATTATCTGGCTGTGCCGGCGAAGGTGTGGAAGAAACTTCATCTTCTTCATCTTCTGAAATCAACTTTGATGCTTATGTGGGTCGGAATGCTTCAACCCGTTCTAGTATAACCGATATAAAGTTTCTCCAAGGGAGTGTATGGAACGCCGGATTTGGTGTCTTTGCAAGATACGGCAATACTCATCTGATGGATAAAGAACACGTAACCTGGAGAGAAGGTCATTGGGGATATGACCATATCCGATTTTGGCCAAGTAGTGGAACTGTGGATTTCTATGCCTTTGCGCCTTATAGTCCATACGTAGCAATGGGCGGCCTACCTGATAGTCTGGTCTGGCAAGATAAAAATATTAGTCCATATACTTATATACGGTTTCCTTCTAACGACTCTCCTATAGATTTGGTATGGGCCAAACAACTAGGTCAAACTGCACCAAAATCTCCTGGTAGTAAAGTGACATTTCAATTTAAGCATGCTTTGGCTCGTTTGAGCTTTGATATCACAGCTCCGAATTTAGAAGATGGTACAGTTATAAAAGTTCAAAGGGTGAGACTATATGGCGTCTCAGATTTTAAAGGCGTCTTTGTTATGGAGGGCTATCTGAATCTTAATACGGGAGCTTGGATTCTCGCCGATAATGGTGTTAAATGGCATTATAGTTGGACACCAGAAGGCAAAAAAGCTGACATACCAGATAACGATAACGATAAAAAAGATAGTATCGTATATAAGTTAAGTTACCCTCCTGAGTTACCCAATCTAAAAAATAAAGTAACAAATGATGACGATTCTTATATCTTTATAATCCCTCAGACGAAGACCGAAGCGTTTCATCTAGCGATAACTTATACGGTAGAGCAGGGAGATTTTAAGGAAACGGTGACGGTAAAGAAAAATCTGCTAGAAGTTCTTCGGCCAGGAGTTCCTAATCCGTCTTTTACGTTTGAAAAAGGAAAAGCGTATGTCTTTCATTTGATACTTTCACTTGATCCTGTCGATTTCAGCGTAACGGTTGATGGCAAGAAGAGGGATGAGGTGACAGGTGAAATAACGATTTAATAAGGATAATCTGGAATATGAAGCGGAATATTTATAGTAAGTTATGGGTGATTTTCTTTGTCTTGATGGGTGCAGCCTGTACCAATCAAGTGGAGGATGCTATTCCTGTATCTGGTCAGCCTATCGAGTTTTCTGTGCAATCAGATTGGAAGGAAATTCACAATTCTCGCTCGAATGATAAAACGCAATTTGTCAAAGATGACGTGATTCAGATTTTCGGTTTTCATAAATCTTCTCAAGGTGCGGATGAGAATGTTCAGTTTATGTATCAGGAAGGCGATCCGACGACAGGTCAGAAAGTAAAATTCGATGGTACGAACTGGAATTATACCCCCAAGCGTTTCTGGCCTAAATATGGACTGCTAGATTTTTATGCCAGTTATCCATGCGATTCATACAACTCTTCTATTCACTATGACGTAGGAAATAAGAGGATGACTTATAACAATAATTTGACACAAGATCTGTTGTATGGCTTGGCTACCAATCGTGATTGTGCAAGTAAACGACTCGTAGAGATCTGGATGGTGCATGCCTTGGCTAAGGTGAAAATTATTTTAGACAAGTCGTCTTTGGGTGATATCGGACAAGTTATAGTCTCGGGTTACAAAACTGGCCATTTCTCTCCAATGAACAATAACTATGGAGTCCCTGTTTGGGAAATTGATGATAAAACGCCTATTAATGCTACCTTTCATAAATTTGCAGGCGAAGGATACGAAAAAGACGAAGAACTGTTTAATGAGAATTCTGTTACTGTATTTATCTTGCCGGAAAATATTACGGGACTCCAGATGTGGGATTATGGTGGTCACCTGATTGATGCTTCTGAAAAAATAAAGGATCTTAAGTTTGAAGCAGGAAAGGTATATAATCTCACGATATCAAAATCAAATGGAGTACGGAAGAAGAATACAAATAGCCGTTCTATAGCAATGTCTGTTCGTTGTGTTTCGGAATAGCGAAAAAATATCGACCTGTATGGTTGAAATTACCCAATACGCCCTGAACCAACGGTCACCGGCCGAAGGGAAAGTCACATCCAATACGCCCTGAAAGGGCAGAAGCTCCTAGCCCAGGGCATCGCCCTGGGTTATTACAGACGCAAACTTGTCGCCCTGTAAGGGCAAAAGCTTTAAAATACCTGGCAGTATACAAAGCTTTTGCCCTTACAGGGCGTCTTGTTGATTGCCATTATACCCAGGGCGATGCCCTGGGCTAGGAGCTTCTGCCCTTTCAGGGCGTGCTGCTTCTGGAGCTTTTGGGCCTTCACCTTGCCTTTGGCTATGTAATTCCCGCTATTAGGGCTTACTCGGGACTTGCACCCGTTAGACAATGCTCGTGCCGAGCATACCATAAAAAAACATTCAACATTCAACATTCAACATTCAACATTCTCTTTACGCCCCCGGCTCGCCCAGGTATTCGAAGATGGTGAATACCTGGCGGGGAGGGAAATACTGGCTATGCTCCTGGTAGCCTAAACGCTGCAGCTCGTTCCAGAGGGGCTCGCAACGCTTAATCCATCCCATGATATGACGGCGCGCTGTTGCCCCGTCGGTTGTGTCGGGAAAGTAGAGCAGACCCAGCTCGGTCTTGCTGTACATACGTTGGGGATAATTCATAAGCTTTATATTTTTTACAATCCTTCTACACCATGATCCTTAAAGAAACCTATCATCGCTGTGGTCATATAGCCACCCATGTTCATCTTCTTGTTCGAACGCCTGCAGTTGGCTATGTAATAATCCTTTCGCAGGAAGAAGTCCTCCAGGTCGCCAATCATATCTAACCTGAGATAGCCGCTCAGCTGGTCAGCCTTCTTCTCGCTCACATCATAATTGTATTGCAGCCGGAGTTTCAGTTTGCTCCGCTGTCCTCTCAGTTCGCTGCTCACTTCTGCACCCTCCGCAGTTTCGCCAGAAGTGCGACGGTCGTGCAGGGTAAAGGTGATGTGTTCGGGCAGGTGATGCTTCACTTTTTCACCCTCCTCCAGAAAGAAAGGCTTATAGGTAAGATACTGGTCGATGATGTGGTTCTGGTAAAGGCGCTTGAGGTCTTTGCAGGCAAAAGTCAGACATTTGTTGTCCAGTGCCGACCAGGTCTTGTAGTAATCTTCCCTGCCATGCATCAGTTGCTGGATATGCGCCGTTTTGCAGATGGTGAATCCCTTTGCACCCCAGCAATTCATGATGATATATAACTTGATGCTCGATGCGCTGCGGCATTGGTTGATGGCATTGAGGTCGATACGGCTGACTCCCTTGTCGAAACTGTAGAAAAACCGAATCACGTTGTTGTCGAAGCGGAATTTTACCATCCAGTTCTTGTGCCGGTCTTGGTATATCTCGCTCTTAAACAGGCATGTAAATTTCCGGTATAATGTCTGTTTTTCCAGCTTAAACGGCAGCAGGATGGGCTGGGATTCTATACGCTTGATGGCATCGCGCAATTGCGCATAATGGTGAGCACCATAAGGTAACTCCGACAGTTTCATGATGACATCGGTGTGGCCTGCAGCTCTCTGTTCTGCGGTGAAGCCATTAAAAGTCTGTGATGTTACCTGATAAGGGATCACATAGCCCAAGATGGCTTTCTGGGCATGCTTGATAATCTGCAGAACGATTTTGAGTTCTAGCACAGAATAGTTCTGGTAAGACAATCCCTGTACGCCAAGGATGGCTATCAGTTGTTTCTCTTGTTGATTTGTCAGAGGGAAGGCCTGCTGCCCGCCCTGCTGCTGTTGATTAAATTGTTCCATTATCGGTTTCTTTTAAAATTGTTAGTGGCCTGCCGATTGGGGCAAGTCTTGTTGTTGTTTATTGAAAACCGGCATGGAATTGGAGTAAGGATAACCTCGCAAGATTAATGAACAATCACAAAGGAAAGTTTTCCACCATCGCTCTTGCTATCAAAAGACCTTACTTCGCATCCATGCCGATAAATTTTCATCAAATTTATCAGGCATAGAATGCCCTGTAAGGATTACCTTTTGATCACTCACTTTTCAGGGTGGAAAATCCTACTCAATGAGCTATGTTCTAATCCTTAACCGAAAGCATTTCCCGGTGTCCTTCATCGGGAGGAGAATCACATTCTCCGCGCTTTCATGATGCAAAAGTAATATTTATTTCAGACTTATGCAAATTTTTGAAGAGAAAAAATGCATTTTAAAAGCTGATTTGTTGAAAAAAAAAATCTTTTTCCTCACGTATTACGTATAGTGTAAAAGATGTAAATGTATATATATAATATACTTGGTATAGTATAGGGAAGAAAAATCTGCATCTAACTGTCTGGTATTCAGTGCCTTGTATTTTTAAGATTCTCCCTGGTAGTCATTCGGGCATATCATAAAACTCATGATTGTCCCTGATGGTACCTGTTATTGTCCCTGATGGTACCCTCAGAAAGGCTAATTCTCCCTGGTAGTCATTGAGCACTCAAATGAGGTAAACAAACGATGTGTTTCCGTTTACCAACTGATGTGGCTGAACTGGGTTAAGGATATGGCTGCGTTGGGTTAAGGATTCGACTGAACTGGGTTACGCAGACGGCTGAACTCGCTGATTGAGCCACTTGAGTAGTCTGATTGAGCCACTTGAGTAAGCTGATTGAACCACTTGAGTAAGCTGATTGAGCCACTTGAATAAGCTGACTGAACCACTTGAATAATCTGCTGCATACGCTTGCGTGCATAAGTATACATTCAAGTTTCGCAAGTAAGCCCCACACGGCCCATACATCAGAACACCATCATGTCCCCACACGCCCTGAAAGGGCAGAAGCTCCTAGCCCAGGGCATCGCCCTGGGTTATTACGGTCACAAACCTGACGCCCTGTAAGGGCAAAAGCTTTAAAATACCAGACCATAAATAAAGCTTTTGCCCTTACAGGGCGCCTTGCTTATTGCTATTATACCCAGGGCGTTGCCCTGGGCTAGGAGCTTCTGCCCTTTCAGGGCGTGCTGCTTCTGGAGCTTTTGGGCTTTCAGGGCGTGCTGCTTCTGGAGCTTCTGCCCTTTACTTTTCCCTTCGGCCGGTGACCGTTGGTTCAGGGCGTATTGGGTAATTTCAACCGTACAGGTCGAAAAGTTTTAGAAAAAGTTATCAGATAGTATTGGGATAGCAAAATCTTTACTTTTTTACCTTTTTACTTTTAAAAATCCTAGAAAATTCTTGGCTGTTTTAAATAAAAGTTGTAGTTTTGCATTTGGAATAATATAAATCTGTATGATATGACAACATTAGCTATTTATAAATTGTGGAGTTTCTTGCAGTCCCTTTCTTTGACAGCAAGTAATGAGCGTTGGTTGGCCGAACGTCTGTTGGAGTCAGCTAATGCTAAGTCTGTTACAACTGTAAAGGAGCAAGAGAATGCGTGGGCTAACTATCAGCTTTCGCCCGAAATACTTAAGATGACGCTTAAGAATCGTAAGCAAGTTTCAGATGCGATAGATGACTCATTGTATGAATCTTTAGAAGAAAAATAAAGGACTTTAGGGATTTTGCAGAAAATGTGCAGACTCCTGCTGATTTTTTAGAATCGATATTAGTTTAAAATAAAAAATCCTAAGGCAGACCTTACGTTCAAGAAGATATTCGGCAATCATCCCGATCGATTGAAAAACCTTCTGAATACCCTTCAGTCACTCAATGAAGATGAACTGATACAACAGCATCATGTCCCCACACGCCCTGAAAGGGCAGAAGCTCCTAGCCCAGGGCATCGCCCTGGGTATTATGATATACAAACCAACGCCCTGTAAGGGCAAAAGCTTTAAAATTATGGCGCAATCCTTATCAAAGATTTACATCCATTTGATTTTCCACATCAAATCAACGAGCCCCCAAATCCGTGAAAATGATTTGGAACGACTCCATAGTTATATCGGCAAACTTGTAAAGACTGCGGGATGTACCGAGATAAAGGCTGGTGGTATAGGCGATCATGTTCATGTATTGTTCATATTATCAAAAGATGTCACGATTTCCGAAATAGTTGAGGAAATCAAGCGAAACAGCAGTAGATGGATAAAGGACCTTGATCCGGGTTATTATCATTTTTTCGCATGGCAGGGTGGTTATGCCGCATATTCCATCAGTCAATCCGTTGTGGACAAAACATCGCAATATATTGATAATCAGAAAGAGCATCACACCAAGCATTCGTTTGCAGAGGAATATAGAGCATTCTTGGAATTATATAATGTGGAATATAATGAAAAATTCGTGTTCCGGGATTAAGGAAGATTGGTGTTGTAAGGGCAAAAGCTTTGTATATTGCCAGGTATTTGAAAGCTTTTGCCCAGGTATTTTAAAGCTTTTGCCCTTACAGGGCGTCTTGCTGATTGCCATTATACCCAGGGCGATGCCCTGGGCTAGGAGCTTCTGCCCTTTCAGGGCGTGTGGGCAAAACTTACGAAAGTTCAGTTATTTAACAAGTTAGGGCGCATCCGGTCCGGATGCGCCCTTTTCCTTTGTCGTCATATTTCTTTCATTCAACACTCAACATTTAACACTCAACATTTAACATTCAACATTAAACATTCACCATTCACCATTAAACTATCCCAATACAACATTGGCAGGAACGCCGAGGTTGTGGTATATGTTTCTTGCAACATCAAAATTAATTGCACGACGTCCATGGAGAATATCACTTAATGCGGTTGTTGACACGCCTATAGCTTTTGCCGCCTCCTTTTGCTTGTAGCCTTTTTGGCGAAAAGCAACTTTGATGGCAGCTATGAGTGAAGGCTTAACTCGCCATGGATGGGGATCAACTTCGCATTCCCAATCGTAAGCAGCTTCGCTGAGGACCTTTAATTCTTCCTTTTCTACTTCGCTGAGAAAGTCCATGCCGCCCAATTGGGTGCCCTTTGCAAGCAGAGCCTCCATTCGCTCTTCAATTTCATTATATGTTTTTTCGTCTTTAATAGTCATAGTTATATATTTTTAATATCCTTAATCTTGTCATATATATCTTCATAATCGTTTATTTTTGCTGCAAAAATAGCGAAAAGTTCTCGATACAGAGAACTTTTCGCAAGAAAAGAAATAAATGTTTGCAATATTTAACTTATATGTACAGAAATCTCTTGCGGGTTTGAAAATAAAACCGTAACTTTGCGCTATAGAATTTTAAAACAGATGGTTATGAAGTACTTAGACCCTAAGGCAGACCTTACGTTCAAGAAGATATTCGGCAATCATCCTAAAAGACTGATCAGCCTTCTGAACGCCCTCCTGCCACTCAGCGAAGAAGAGCAGATACACGAGATAAAGTATCTGCCTACAGAACTTGTGCCTCAGCTCGAAGGGGGCAAGAACACCATAGTGGATGTACTCTGCACAGATGTCAGAGGCAGGAAGTTCTGCGTGGAAATGCAGATGGAATGGTCTGACGCTTTCCAGCAGCGAGTACTGTTCAATGCATCCAAGCTCTATGTGAGTCAGGCAAAAAAGGGAGGAAAATACAGCGAACTTCAACCAGTGTATTCTCTCAACCTGATAAATGATATCTTTGCGCATGATACTCCGGATTTTATCCACAACTACCGCATCGTGCACGATAAGGACAGCAATAAGGTCATCGAAGGCTTGCATTTCACCTTCATTGAACTCCCTAAGTTCACTCCTCATTCCATTGCCGATAAGCGCATGATGGTCTTGTGGCTCCGTTTCCTGACAGAAATCAATTCCAATACGAAGGATATTCCTGCCGACCTGCTTAATGACCCAGAGATTGGAAAAGCCGTAGAAGATCTTGAAGTTTCCGGCTTTACAGATGCCGAACTCCGTGCCTATGATAAATTCTGGGATTCGGTAAGTGTTGAAAGAACCCTTCTGGATGACAGATACCAGAAAGGAATGGAAGAAGGTATGGAAAAAGGCAGAACTGAAGGCATAGAAGAAGGCATGAACCAGCGAAGCCTTGAAATTGCCAGGAAGATGCTGGCAAAGGGTATGGATGAAGCGTCTATCATGGATATGACGGGGCTGACGGCTGAGGAGATAAAACTGCTGAAAGCGGAGATGTAGATTACGAATATCACCATATAATCAAGGGTCTATACGCCACCTGTTCATCGTGGCATATAGACCCTTGTCGTTTCACCGTGAGGTGCAATGTGTGCAAACGATTGCCTCTTTTTTATATCATTTCTTCTATATTCCTTATTCGGTATTCAAAAAAGAAGTATTATCTTTGCCAGCGAAAGTAAGTAACAAGATAAAAGATGATGGAAAACAGAAAGCGTGGTTATGTCTAAGGCATAACCGCGCTTCGTTTTTTGTTGTATTCTATATAAAAGTTGTAGTCAGAACGAATATCTCTTTCAGATGCTGGCTCCATCCAAAAGTTCCCGGTATTTAGCTACAGCATCCGAAATCTCGCTTATTTTGATAAATTCATCGGCTGAATGGGAACGGGAAGACTCGCCAGGACCCAGTTTGAACGAAGGGAAGTGCATCAGAGCCTGGTCGCTGAGGGTAGGACTGCCGAATGGCTTCATGCCCATGGCTACACATTTCCTGATAAGAGGATGCGCCGGGTCGATGCGGGATGACTTCAGACGGAAACTGTGGGCCTTCACCTCGCTCTTCAGGTGCTGGCAGATAAACTCGTAAACCTCCTCGTTGTCGTAGAACTCGTTGGTGCGGATATCCACAAGCATCGTACACTTATCCGGAATCACATTGTGCTGGGTTCCGGCATTCACTACGGTAAGCGTCATCTTGGTAGGGCCCAGGAACTCGCTTACCTTCTCAAACTTATAGTCACGAATCCATCGCATATCATCCAATGCCTCGTAGATAGCGTTTACTCCCTCGTTGCGGGCAGCATGACCGCTCTTTCCGTGAGCAATCACATCCAGCACCATCAGTCCCTTTTCGGCAACAGCCGGGTTCATGCCGGTAGGTTCACCTACGATGGCAAGGTCGATATGCGGAAGCAAAGGCAGGGCACGGGTAATGCCATCCTTTCCCGACACCTCTTCTTCGGCAGATGCCAGATAGATAAGATTATACTGCTGAGGCTTTGCGGTCAGCATTCTGAATATCTGGAGGAGCGAACAGAGTCCGCCGCCGCAATCGTTGCTGCCCAAACCGTAAAGTACACCCTCTTCAACATCCGGTGAAAACGGGTCGCGTGTCCATGAAGCCACAGGCTTCACGGTATCGATGTGAGCATTGAGCAGCAGGGTAGGTCGGCTCTCATCGTAATGAGGGTCGATAATCCAGATGTTGTTCGCCTCACGATGAGGTTCGAAACCATATTTGCGGATGGTCTGCTCCATGATGTCGGCAGCCTCCTTCTCGTTTCTGCTTACAGATGGGGTGGCGATGAGCTTTTTCAGCAAATCCACGGCATCGCTTACATATTCTTCTTGTGTCATCATAATCTCTCTATTTTTTGATTTTGGGGCAAAGATACGAAAAAAAGAGCAGATAAAGTGGAAAAAATATCTTTTTATTTTGTGTTCTTAACAAATTCTATTATCTTTGCATCAGAATATAAATATAAGCTTATGCAGATTAATAGTCATCTTTCGGTACTGGTACATAATCTCGCCAAGAAATGGGGAGAGAAAACTGCTTTAACTTTCAGAAAGTTTGGCAGCGACCAGTGGCAATCGGTTTCATTCAACCTCTTTTCCTTAAGAGTGAAACAAGTGAGCAATGCCCTCCTGAATCTTGGGGCTAAACCTCTTGACAAAATCGCAGTCTTCTCGCAGAACTGTGTGCATTATCTGTACACCGACTTCGGTGCGTACGGTATCAGAGTTACCTCTGTGCCTTTCTATGCCAACAGCAGCGAGCAGCAGATTCAATATATGATTAATGATGCGCAGATTCGCTTCCTCTTTGTTGGCGAACAGGAGCAGTATGACAAGGCTCACCGTATCTTTGCCCTCTGTCCATCTCTGGAGCGTATCATCATCTTCGATTCAAGCGTGCGCATCAGTACACATGACCCTGCAGCCCTCTATTTCAAGGACTTCCTGAAGCTGGGAGAGAATCTTCCTCGTCAGACAGAAGTGGAGGAACTCTACAAGCAGGCAAGTATGGATGATTTGGCTAATATCCTCTATACCAGTGGAACAACTGGAGATAGCAAGGGCGTGATGCTGACCTATAGCCAGTATTATGCTGCTTTGAAGGCAAACGATGAGTGCATTCCTGTTACCGAAAAGGACCGCGTCATCGACTTCCTTCCATTCACCCATATCTTTGAGCGTGGATGGGCATATCTCTGCTTGAGCGAAGGTGCCGAACTCATCATCAATACTTATCCTCATGAAATTCAGGAGAGTATGAGAGAGATGCATCCTACTTGTATGTGTAGTGTGCCACGTTTCTGGGAGAAGGTTTATATCGCCGTAAAGGCAAAGATGGATGATGCCGGTCCTATCCAGAAGAAACTCTTCTACCATGCCTTGGCGGTAGGAAAGAAGCGGAATATAGAATATCTGGCAAACTGCAAGCGCCCTCCTCTGACCTTGGAGTTGGAATATCAGATTATCAACAAGACCGTTTTGAGCATGGTTCGCAAGCAGTTGGGCTTGGAAAAACCGAATATCTTCCCTACAGCGGGTGCTTATGTAAGTCCGGAAGTAGAGGAGTTTGTACATGCCATCGGTATCAATATGGTGGTGGGTTATGGTCTGACCGAGAGTCTTGCCACCGTATCTTGCGATCATCTCGACAAGAAACGCAGTCTGGGTTCGGTGGGTCGTCCTATCTCCAGCATTCAGGTAAAGATAGGTGAGGATAATGAGGTGCTCCTCAAGGGCCCTACCATCACTCCGGGATATTATCATCGTGATACCACCAATGCGAAGGCATTCGACAAGGATGGATTCTTCCATACCGGTGATGCCGGCTATATGAAGGATGGCGAGCTTTATCTCACCGAGCGTATCAAGGACCTGTTCAAGACATCGAATGGTAAATATATCGCTCCGCAGCAGGTAGAATCGTTGCTCCTGGTAGATAAGTTCATCGATCAGGTGGCTGTGATTGCCGACCAGCGCAAGTTCGTATCAGCCCTCGTCGTTCCAGAGTTCCGTCTCGTGGAGGACTGGGCACGTGAGCATCATATCGCCTTCACCTGCCGTGAAGATTTGTGTGCTAACGAGAAGGTGCAGAAGATGCTGATGGACCGTATCCAGATTCTCCAGCAAAATCTGGCTTATTATGAGCAGATTAAGCGCATTACCCTCCTGGCTCACCACTTCTCTATGGAGTCGGGTGAGTTGACCAATACCTTGAAGATTCGCCGCCCTATCATCAACAAGAACTACAAGGCGGAGATTGACAAGATGTATGAGGAGTAATCTAAAGTTTAAAGTTAAAAGTTTATAGTTAAGAGTTAATGATTACAGCTGACCAGTTGAAGGATGTGATGGACAGAGCTGACGCTCTGCATCACTATCTCAATATAGACCAGAAGAAAGTAGAATTCGAAGAGGAGCAGCTCCGCACCCAGGCTCCTGACTTTTGGGAAGACCCGAAGTATGCACAGGAGCAGATGAAGAAGGTGAAGGGCATCCAGAAATGGCTCGACGGCTACAAGACCGTGCGTCTTTATGCCGACGAACTGCAGCTTGCCTTCGACTTCTATAAAGACGAAATGGTAACCGAGGAAGAGGTGGATGCCGATTATGCCAAGGCGATCAAAGCCATCGAAGACTTGGAGTTGAAGAACATGCTTCGCCAGAAGGAAGACCCGATGGACTGCGTGCTCAAGATTAATTCCGGTGCCGGTGGTACAGAAAGCCAGGACTGGGCACAGATGCTGATGCGTATGTATATGCGCTGGGCTGAGGCTCATGGCTACAAGGTAACCATCACCGATATGCAGGAAGGCGATGAGGCTGGTATCAAGAGCGTCACCATGACCATTGAGGGCGGCGAGTACGCTTATGGTTATCTGAAGAGCGAGAACGGTGTGCACCGACTGGTGCGTGTTTCTCCTTTCAATGCCCAGGGCAAGCGAATGACCAGTTTCGCCAGTGTCTTCGTAACTCCGCTGGTAGATGATACCATCGAGGTATATGTTGACCCAGCCAAGCTCTCCTGGGATACCTTCCGTTCGAGTGGTGCCGGTGGTCAGAATGTGAATAAGGTTGAATCCGGTGTCCGTCTGCGTTATTGGTATACTGACCCTGATACAGGCGAGGAAGAAGAAATCCTCATCGAGAACACCGAGACCCGTGACCAGCCAAAGAACCGTGCCAAGGCATTGTTGCTCTTGAAGAGCCAACTCTACGACCGCGCCATGAAGAAGCGTCTGGAGGCTAAGGCTAAGATTGAGGCTGGTAAGAAGAAGATAGAGTGGGGAAGCCAGATTAGAAGTTATGTCTTCGACGACCGTCGTGTGAAAGACCACCGTACCAACTATCAGACATCGGATGTAGATGGCGTGATGGACGGCAAGATAGATGATTTCATCAAGGCATACCTGATGGAGTTCCCTACGAATGATGACGAACAACAATAATAATCTAAAAAATATACGACTATGAGTGGAAATAAAGACTTAAGAAGAGCCAAACATGAGGCTTATCAGAAGAAACAGGCTGCAAAAGGCGAGAAAGTAATCAAGTGGATATTTATAGGATTGATAGTCCTCGGTATTCTTTTTGCCATTTATGCAACAACATTAGTATAAAACAATGAGTGGATTAGAGATAGAAAGAAAATTCCTCGTTAAGAAGGGCGACGCTTACAAAAGCGCCGCCTTTTCTTCTAGTCATATCCAGCAGGGATATATTCCTGCCGAGGGGGCTACGGTGCGGGTTCGCACACGGGACGAGAAGGCTTACCTTACCATTAAGGGCAAGTCGGTAAATGGCGGCATGACCCGCTATGAGTTTGAAAAGGAGATAACGATGGACGAGGCGCAGCATCTTCTGCAACTTTGTCAGGGCGGCGTCATCGATAAGCGTCGCTATCTGGTGAAAAGTGGCAGTCATACCTTCGAGGTAGATGAGTTCTATGGCGATAATGAAGGTCTGGTCATGGCAGAGGTGGAGTTGGCTAGCGAGACTGAAGCCTATGAGAAACCTGATTTCATCGGTATGGAGGTAACAGGCGACAAGCGATTCTACAATTCGCATCTCTTGGGCAATCCTTTCTCGAAGTGGCGTGATACCTTGCCGGCTGAATATCGTTAGAAAATGTATTGAAAAAGTCATTTCTGCGTCCTAAAACAGACTAAATAGCATAAATATTACTAAATTTGTGTTTTTGCTTTCAAATAATTCATATATTTCAGAATTATTTTATAATTTTGCACGAAGAAAAATTAAAAAGTAAGAAATTAGTAATAGAAAGATAGAAATGACAGATTCAAATAGAGGAAGTTTTGGTAGCAAGATTGGATTGATTCTTGCTACAGCAGGTGGCGCCGTAGGTTTGGGTAACGTATGGCGCTTCCCTTATATGGCTGGTCAGGAAGGTGGCGCAGCCTTTATTCTGGTATACATCGGAAGTGTGCTCCTGTTGGGCATTCCATGTATGATTTCTGAGTTTATCATCGGCCGTCATGGTGCCTCTAATACCGCACGTGCCTATACCAAACTCTCTAATGGTACGGCTTGGAAGTGGGTAGGCTATCTTGAGGTGCTTACCGGTTTTCTGATTACGGGCTATTATGCGGTGGTTTCGGGCTGGTGTCTGCAGTATGTCTATGCCAGCATCATGGGCGAACTGCATGGTGACCCTACCTTTGTGGCGAATTACTTCAAGGAGTTTTCTTCTGATCCTGTGCGTCCGGTTATGTGGACGGTAGCGATATTCCTGATTTGTCATTTCGTGATTATTCATGGTGTGCGCGGCGGTATAGAGAAGGCTTCTAAGGTGATGATGCCTCTCCTGTTCATCCTGCTTTTGATCATTGTGGTAGCAGCCTGTCTGTTGCCGGATGCAGGTAAGGGCGTGGAGTTCCTGTTGAAGCCTGATTTCGGAAAGGTAGACAGAAACGTGTTCCTGAATGCCTTGGGACAGTCGTTCTATTCTATGAGTATCGGTATGGGCTGTATCTGTACCTATGCTTCTTACTTCAGCCGTCAGACCAATCTCTTCAAGAGTGCTTTGCAGATTTCCATCATCGATTTGCTGGTAGCAGTACTGGCTGGTCTGATGATTTTCCCTGCAGCCTTCTCTGTAGGTGTATCACCGGATAGTGGTCCTTCGCTCATCTTCATTACTTTGCCGAATGTCTTTAATCAGGCGTTTGCATCGTTACCTGTATTGGGATGGATCATCTCGCTGCTTTTCTACGTATTGCTGTCGGTAGCTGCCTTGACCTCGCTGATGTCACTTCATGAAGTGAATACTTCTTTCTTCTACGAGGAGTTGAAGATAGACCGCAAGAAGGGTGCTACCATCGTTACGGTTTCCTGTGCCATCATCGGAGCCTTCTGTTCGCTCTCTTTGGGTGCAACAGATAAGCTTTCGTTCTTCGGAAAGGCGCTGTTCGATTGGTTCGACTTTGTTACGGGTCAGATATTCCTTCCTCTGGCAGGATTCCTTACCTGCCTGTTCCTGGGCTGGTATGTACCTAAGCAGATCGTACAGGATGAGTTTACGAACTGGGGAACCTTGAAGGGCCGTCTCTTCGGTATCTATCTCTTCCTGATTAAGTTCGTTTGTCCTGTCCTCATCTTCCTGGTATTCCTGAACCAGTTTGGTGTCTTCGGATAAAGTATTTGTAATCGGATATAACTATATATAATAAGGTGTAGCATCTGCCGTTTCGTCGGAAAACAACAAACACTACACATTAAAGATTTAGATAATGGAAACAAGAGGAAATTTTGGTAGTAAGTTGGGCGTTATTCTTGCCACAGCCGGCTCGGCAGTCGGTTTGGGTAATGTGTGGCGTTTCCCTTATATGGCAGGTCAGAATGGTGGTGCCGCCTTCATTCTCATCTATTTGGTATGTATCATCCTGCTCGGATTGCCTGGCATGATGAGTGAATTCATCATCGGCCGTCATTCTGCATCCAATGCAGCCCGAGCTTATACCAATCTGGGAAAGCATAAGGCTTGGGGGGCTTTGGGCTTGATGGGTATCATCACCTCTATGATTATCCTGGGTTTCTATGCCGTAGTGGCTGGCTGGTGTCTGCAGTATCTCTATGCCAGTATCATGGGCGGTGTTCATGGCGACGCAGAGTATGTGAAGACCTATTTCCAGACCTTTTCAGCCGATCCTATCCGCCCAACCTTATGGGCAGTAGGTTTTATCCTGCTTACCCACATGGTTGTAGTGCGCGGTGTGCGCAATGGTATAGAGAAAGCATCCAAGATTCTGATGCCGATGCTCTTCTTCCTGTTGATTGTGATTGTGATTGCTTCCTGCTCTCTGCCGGGAGCGATGAAAGGAGTGGAGTTCCTGCTGAAGCCGGATTTCTCTAAGGTAGATGAAAACGTGTTGCTCGAAGCGCTGGGACAGGCGTTCTTCTCTTTGAGTATGGGTACGGCATGTCTGTGTACTTATGCCTCTTACTTCAACAGACAGACCAATCTCTTGAAGTCGGCTACTCAGATTGTGACCATTGATACGGTAATCGCCGTATTGGCAGGTTTGATGATATTCCCTGCAGCCTTCTCGGTAGGTGTGCAGCCAGACAGCGGTCCTTCGCTCATCTTCATTACCTTGCCAAACGTATTCCAGGAGGCTTTCGGTAACATGCCGGTTGTCGGTTATGTGATTTCGGTGTTGTTCTATGCCTTGCTTGTATTGGCAGCCCTGACTTCTACCATCTCGATGCACGAGATAGGTACCGCCTTTATTTATGAGGAGGGTAAGATAAGCCGTGCCAAGGGAGCCTGGTTCGAGACCATCGTTTGCAGCATCATAGCCGTATTCTGCTCGCTCTCTCAGGGTGCCGTACCTGATTTGGGTTTCTTCGGCAAGGATTTCCTGAGCAATTGTGACAACTTTACTGCCCAGCTGCTCATGCCGTTGAGTTCATTCATCACCTGTCTGTTCCTGGGATGGTATGTGCCAAAGAAGATTGTGCGTGATGAGTTTACTAACTGGGGAACCTTGAAGGGAACTCTCTTCCCAGTCTTCCTGTTCACCATCCGTTTTATCTGTCCAATCTGTATTTTCCTTATCTTCCTGCACCAGTTTGGTGTCATTTAGCAAAACTGGCAAACTTGCAGACAGGCACCGGCAAACTTGCAGACAGGCTATCTTGCCCCTAGTAGGCAAGATACGGCTTGATTCTTTCTATTTCGGCAGGTGGAAAGTCTTTGAGGAGACGCAGCTCTTCAGCACTTTTCAGCGGACCATGGGTTCTGCGGTAGTTTACGATTTCCTTTGCTTGGTAAAAGTCCAGGTAAGGATGTTTGCGCAGTTCGGCTAAACTGAGCTGGTTGACATTCATTTTCCGGATATGTTTTGCATCAATATTCATATAGTGGAGGGCTGTCTCGGGCACGCCTTCCACTTCTTGTATCTGGCTCATGGAAACAAAACCGCCTAAACGCTCTCTGTAACGGATGATGCTTCTGGCATAGTAAGAGCCTATGCCGGGAATTTTCTGCAGTTCGGTCGTATCAGCAGAATTGATGTTGATATACTGACCTTCTCTCAGTTTTCGTGGATAACTGTATTGGGTAGTGTCTTTCTTCCTTTCTTCTCTGGTTCTTATAGCCGTCTCTTGATAGCCGTAGTTGTATCTTTCTCTTGGGTAAAAGTTGGCAGCCGGCTGGTAGTCTTTACCAATTCTGATAAAGGGCAGCAGTTTTTCGAATTGCTTCTTGGTTAGTCCGTAAACCCGTGCAAAGTCTCTAGGTGTCCTGAAGATACCTCCTTTATTTCGATATTTGATGATGTTTCTGGCTTGCCATGATTCCAGTCCCAGCCGTTGGAAATCAGATTGGCTTGCCGTATTGGGGTCAAAGGCGAATACTTCGCTCGACTGAAGTCCTTCGTCATAATAGCCTGGCTGTTGCCGCGTGGCATGTCTGATGATACTATCGTTATGGGCTTGTTGCTTTTCTGATGGCATGGTTTCTTTAGAACCTACAATGAAAATCATTGTGGTACTGACAACGAGCAGGGTCAGGATTACGAGTAATGCTCGCCGTTCATGGTAATTGATATAAAAAAAATCCTTTAAAAACTTCATAGGCTTACGGATTTTAAGTCTATATGATTGTTTAGTCGGGATTACTGGACTCGAACCAGCGACCTCATCGTCCCGAACGACGTGCGCTACCAACTGCGCTAAATCCCGATATCTGCTGCAAAGGTACATTAAATAATGGACAACACCAACAAAAATAGACTTTTTTATCTTTTTTTGAAAGAAATTTCCCGAAAAATTTGCAGGAACCAGAAAAAAGTATTACCTTTGCACCCGCAAATGATAAATCGCGATTTGTGAAAGTTGGTGCCATAGCTCAGTTGGTAGAGCAAAGGACTGAAAATCCTTGTGTCCCCGGTTCGATTCCTGGTGGTACCACTTCTTTATGAGACTGAATCTTCGTAACAGGATTCAGTCTTTTTTTATGCCCTTTTTTATAATACTCCATTTTACACTTATGAAAACGTTTGCGTATGAAAAATGCGCCAGGATGTTTTATAATAGCTATTTTTTCACTACTTTTGCATTGTAAAATTCAAAAACAAACCAAAAAATAAATCTAACAAACATTCATTAAAATGAAAAAAGCTTATTTGTTATTCTTGGCTGCAATGTTGTCTACGGCTGTATTTGCCGGCAGCAAACAGACGGTTAAGATTGATGGTCAGGTCATAGAAAAGACTGTCTCAGAGATTACCTTCGATGGCGACAATGTCGTTCTTCAGTATTCAGATAATACATCTGATCAGGCAGATATGTCGCTCGTAACCCTTTCTTTCACTTATCAAACTACCGGCATCAGTCAGGTAGAAGGCATTAAGCAGGCATTGCAAGGTAAGGTTTATAACCTTCAGGGCCAGTGTGTAGGTAAATCCCCTAAGGGTTTATCTAAGGGTGTTTATATGATTAATGGTAAGAAAGTAATCATCAAATAAAATAAGGAGGATTGAACAATGAAGAAAATGGTATTTACTTTGGCACTCCTCCTGATGAGCTTGAGTGCAGCTGTGGCTCAGACAGGGACATTTAAGATTACCCATGCCGTGGCTCGTAACAGCAAGGTGAACCAGATGTATGTTACCACCAAGTCGGGTGATGTGAAGTATTATAATACTGCAGATTTGACAAGTGTGAAGTTCGAAGGTGATAAGGCAATCATCGCACCTAAATCAGGCTCAGAGAATGATGAGTATGATGCTTCTGTTCAGAAAATCAGTTTCGCAAAGAAAGTAGAGCAGGGCGAAAGTGGTGATATTGACAATCCTGCAGGTGTGATTCAGATTACTGAGGCAAAGGGCTGGCAGGAGTCTGCCTACTTGAAGTGGGCTCCATTCGAGGGCGCTTCTTCTTATAATGTATATGTAGATGACAAGAAGATTGATGCTCAGTTGATTCGTCAGTATGCTTCTTACTATCGTGCCGATGTTCTCGGTTTGAAGGAAGGTACTTATTCTGTAAAGGTTGTTCCTGTAAATGCTGACGGTAAAGAGATTACTGGTGCCAATACTGCTTCTAACTTGGTAGTAAAGAGCTACAACCGTGAGGGCTTTGCTCATTTCAAGTATGCTGGTGTAGGTGCTTATAATAATGATGGTACTTTGAAGGCTGGTGCTAAGGTTCTGTATATTACAGCCAAGACGGCCAAGACTGTTTCTACAACAGTTAATACTGGTAAGCTTGAGACGATTACAGGTCTTCAGTCTATTATTGATGCTTATTCAAAAGGTAAGGATAAAACCCCAATCGCATTCCGTATCATCGGTAAGGTAAATCTTTCTGATTTGGATCACATTTCAAGTTCTGCAGAAGGTTTGCAGGTTAAGGGAGCTATGATGAATATGACATTCGAGGGTGTCGGTGATGATGCTACCGTATATGGCTTCGGCTTCTTGCTTAGAGAGGCTGAGAGTGTAGAGTTCCGTAACTTTGCTATCATGCGTTGCCTGGATGATGCTATGTCTCTTGATACTAAAAACTCTCATGTATGGATTCACAACATGGATCTCTTCTATGGTAAGAAGGGTAGTGCTGCCGACCAGGCTAAAGGTGACGGTACTGTAGATATCAAGGGTGATTCTAAGTATGTTACTGTAGCTTACAACCGTTTCTGGGATAATGGTAAGGCTTCTATGTGTGGTATGAAGAGTGAAACTGGTGAAAACTGGATTACTTATCATCACAACTGGTTCGACCATTCAGACTCTCGTATGGCTCGCGTTCGTACCATGAGTGTTCACATGTACAACAACTACTATCAGCATTGTGATGTTTATGGTATTGGTGCAACCAGTGGCTCAAGTGTGTTCATGGAGTCAAACTACTTTGATGCTGTTAAGCGTCCTATCATGAGCTCTTTGCAGGGTACTGATGCCAAGGGTGATGGTACTTTCTCTGGTGAGAAAGGTGGTTTGATTAAGGCATACGGCAATGTATTTGCCAACAAGCCTGATAACTTCAGCTATATCACATACGCAGAAAACAATACAAGCTTTGATGCCTACGAGGTTTCTGATCCAAGTAAGCAGGTTCCTGCAAGCATAAAGACTTTGGTAGGTGGTACTTCTTACAACAACTTCGATACCAACTCAAGCCTCATGTATGCATACGCTGCAGATAAGGCAGAAGATGTTCCTTCTATCGTAGAAGGCTTCTATGGTGCAGGTCGTTTGAATCATGGTGATATTGATTTCGTTATTCCTGATGAGACAGTCGTAACAAATGGTCATCAGCAGCCATGGCCTGCTTTGGCAAGCATTCTTGATGCTTATACTTCTGGTGTTGTTAAGGTATTCGGTGAGAGCAATGCAACTGGCGAAGGTGGTTCTGCTGAAGGTGGCAGCACTGGTGGTTCAGAAGGTGGTAGTACTGGTGGCTCTACCGGTGGTACAACAGAAGGTGGCAGTACTGTAACTCCTATCGAGGGTACTGTTTTGGTAACATTCACAGATTCTAAGCCTTCAAGTAGCATAGTAACAGTCTCAGGTAACTATGCTACAAATAAGGGAACTGCTACTATTGACGGCACTTCATATTCTACTTGTGTAAAGATGGAGTCTGCAACTAATATCTCAGTAACTGTTGATAAGAAAGTCACAATGACCCTTTATTTCAGTTCTGCAGATACCAAGACGAACGCCAAAATTGATGGAAAGAAGCCTGCTGAAGTAAATGCAGTTATTGATTCAACAGCTAAGACAATGACTGTAACATTGGATGCAGGTTCTCATACTATTACAAAGCAGGATACATGCAACCTCTTCGGTATTAAACTCGTACCTGTAAAAGAGTAAAGGTATAGAACTGATTTAAAGATTCCTGCCTCTTTAATGACAAAACGGACAAAAGCTAGATAAAGATTTGCTTTTGTCCGTTTTTTCTTTATTTTTGTCTTAAATCTATCTGCTGTTTTCTTCTTTTTTCTCTACTTTTGCAACTGAAAACAATTTTAAACGCAAACTCATTTAAACGTAAACGCAACCTAAAAGTAAAACAATGAAAGCAATCCAGAATTTAGCAAAGAGAAGTTTGCTTCTCGTGGCATTGTTCGTCATCGGATGTCTGCAACTCATGGCGCAGACAAGAACCATCAAAGGTGAGGTGACTGATGCGCAGAATGGTGAGGCTCTGATTGGCGCCACTGTCATGGTGGAAGGCGAAAAGGGCGGTACAGTTACTGATTTTGACGGTAACTTCAGTCTTCAGGTATCTTCTTCAGCCAAGAAGATCAAGGTATCTTATATCGGTTATATTGATAAGGTACTTTCTATCTCAGACAATATGAAGGTGAAACTCGAATCCGACAGCAAGGCGCTGGCTGATGTCGTGGTCATCGGATATGGTACGGCAAGAAAGAGTGACCTGACAGGTTCCGTAGCTACCGTGAAATCGAAGGACTTTAATAAAGGTCTCGTTTCTTCTCCAGAACAGTTGATCAACGGTAAGGTTTCGGGTGTACAGATTATGTCTAACAGTGGTTCTGCCTCTGCCGGTAGTACCATCCGTGTGCGTGGTGGTGCATCTCTTAATGCCAGCAACGACCCTCTTATCGTGCTCGATGGTGTGCCATTGGAGCAGGGTGGTATCTCGGGTAACAGCAGCAACTTCCTCAGCATGATCAACCCTTCTGATATCGAGAGCATGACTGTATTGAAGGATGCTTCTTCTACAGCCATCTATGGTTCCCGTGCTTCAAATGGTGTCATCATCATTACCACCAAGAAGGGACAGCAGGGTGCTGTAAAGGTGAACTTCAATACCACCAACAGTTTGCAGACCCGTGCGCAGATGGTAGATATGCTGAGCCGTGATGAATTTGTGAATGTCATCAACCAGTTTGGTGACGCTAATCAGAAATCATTGCTCGGTACAGCCAATACCGACTGGAATGATGAGGTTTACCGTACTGCCTTCGGTACAGATAATAACCTCAGCGTGAGCGGCAGCATCGACAAGTGGTTGCCATTCCGCGTGTCTGTAGGCTATTACAACCAGAGCGGTCTGGTTCGCAAGGACAATGTAGAGCGCTGGACAGGTAACGTGGTATTGACTCCTAGCTTCTTCCAGGATCACCTGAAGTTGACCATCAATGCCAAGGGAACCCTCAATAACAACTCATTCAATAATGGTGGTGCCGTATGGGCAGCTGCCACATTCAACCCAACCATCCCGGTTTATTCCGGCAACGACAAATATGGTGGCTATAATGAGGCACTCGATGCTGATGGCTATCCAGTGAATGCCGGTGTAAGAAACCCTCGCGGTCTGGTTGATCTGTATGATTCAAAGAGTAAGGTGAGCCGCTTCATCGGTTCTATGGATGTAGATTACAAGGTTCATTTCCTGCCAGACCTCAAGCTCCATGCTACCGTGGGTGCTGACTATGCCAAGGGCGACGGAACCATTTATGTTCCTGCCTACGCAGCACAGAGCTACAACAAGGATGAGTCTTTGGGCGGTAGCGATTACAAGTATGGTCCTCAGAAAAACGAGAACCGCTTGCTTACCCTCTATGCCAACTATGCGAAGTATTTCGAAGATATCAAGAGTAATGTAGATCTGACAGCCGGTTACGACTACCAGTACTGGAAGAGTACTACACCTCTTTATTATACCAAAAGTGCGGCAGGCACAAACCTGTCAACCGTAAAGGCATCAGATTACCGTCATGTAATGTTGTCATATTACGGACGTATCAACTATTCATTCGATGGAAAGTATCTCCTGACGGCAACCGTTCGTCGAGACGCATCTTCCCGTTTCTCTAAGGATACCCGTTGGGGTACTTTCCCATCTGTTGCTTTGGGCTGGACTTTGACAGAAGAGCCTTGGTTGAAGAACCAGAAGGTACTTTCTAACTTGAAACTCCGTGCCAGCTATGGTGTTACCGGTCAGCAGGAAGGTATCGGCAACTACAACTATCTGCCGGTTTATACATCCAGTGTAACAGGTGCCGAAGCTTTCATCAACGGACAGTATATCAATACTTACCGTCCTGAGGCATACGTATCAGACTTGAAGTGGGAGACTACAACCTCCTGGAACTTCGGTCTCGATTTCGGATTCCTGGATGGCCGTATCGGTGGTGCCATCGATTTCTATACCCGTAAGACCAAGGACCTGTTGGCATCAGTACCAACAGCAGCAGGTACCAACTTCTCAAAGACTATCCTTACCAACGTAGGTAATGTAGACAGCAAGGGTATCGAGGTTTCTCTGAATGCCACCCCTATCCAGACCAAGGACTGGGAGTGGAACCTGAGCTACAACTTTACCTGGCAGAACATGAAGGTGAAGAACCTTTCATTGACAAAGGGTGGAAGCCAGACCAACGTGAAGGTAGGTCCATCTATCGATGCTTACCAGTTCCAGGTACTCTCTGAGGGATATGAGCCATACATGTTCTATGTATACCATCAGCTCTACGACTCTAAGACAGGCAAGCCAATCGAGGGTGCTTATGCCGATTTGAACAATGATGGCGAAATCAATGATGCCGATCTCTACCGCTATCATTCTCCAGCCCCTAAGTATATCATGGGCTTGAGTACATCTTTGAGATACAAGCAGCTGACACTCGGTATGAGTTTCCGTGCCAACATCGACAACTATGTATACAACGGCATGGGTATGAGTACAGGTGCTTTCGAGACAGTAAGCTACAACAACTCACAGCTCAACAACCTCAACACCAGCTTCCTGAAGACAGGTTTCAAGACCCGTCAGTATCTCTCTGATTACTACGTAGAGAATGCTTCGTTCCTGAAACTCGACAACCTGAGTTTGAGTTACAATGTAGGCAAGATCAACAAGTGGGCTTCGCTCACCGTATCTGCAATGGTACAGAATGTTTTCACCATCACCGGTTACTCAGGTACAGATCCTGAGGTGCCAAACGGAATGGACAACTCATTCTATCCACGTCCTCGCACTTATTCATTAAGCCTCGGACTTCAGTTCTAACAATCAAAACAGATAACAATGAAACTTAAGAATATATTATATAGTATGATGATGGGAACAGCGGTGCTGACAGGCACAACCAGCTGTGTTTCCGATCTCGACCAATATCCTCATACAGAGACAACCTCTAAGGATGTTTATACCTCGCTTGCCAATTACGAGGCAGTGCTGGGCAAGATTTACGCTGCCATGGTGACTAGCGGTCAGGGCAAGGGCGGCGACAACAAGGATATGGAATCCGTATTGAACAAAGGAGCAGGTTTCGACTACATGCGTATGTTTATCAATATGCAGGAGTGTGGTACCGATGAATTTGCCTCTACCTGGCTGACTGGTGAGCAGACTACGGGTCTTACTTATCTCTCCTGGGATGCCAACGATGCCTGGGTATCAGATATGTATTATCGTATCTACTACAACATCGCCCTCTGCAACGAGTTCCTGCGCAATGCCAATAGTGCCAATTTCTCTGGTGCTGATGCAGAGAAGATGAAGGAATATAAGGCAGAAGTCCGTTTTATGCGTGCTCTGTTCTATTACCATGCGCTCGATTTCTATCGCAACATTCCGATGGTGACAGAGAACGACCCTGTGGGCAGCTACATTCCTCCTCGTTATACTCCTCAGCAGACATTCGATTATATTGAGAGCGAGTTGAAGGATTGTGTAGGTGATATGCTTCCTGCTTCTACCTGTCCTTACGGTCAGGCTTCTCAGGGTGCTGCCTATACCTTGCTTGCCAAGCTTTATCTGAACAGCGAGGTTTATACCGGCGTTGCCAAGTATGCCGAGTGCAAGGAGGCTTGCGAGAAGGTGATGGGTATGGGATATTCTCTGGAGTCTGATTACAGCAAACTCTTCAATGCTGATAACGACAAGCGTACCAACGAAATTATCTTCGCCTTGCCGGTAAGTGCTGAGCATACTGTAAGCTGGGGTTCTTCTACCTATCTGGTTTGTGGACAGGTAAGTATGTCGAATGCCAACCAGAATGTAGCCGATTATGGTGTAACTGCCGGCTGGAGTGAATTCCGTCTTCGTCCTGAGTTCGTGGATAAGTTTACCCAGACCGATATTGATGGCAGTGGCGACAAGCGTTGCAAGTTCTTCACCAATGGTCAGAGCAAGGATGTAACCAGCATGACCGATGAAACCGCCGGCTATCTTTCTGAGAAGTGGAGCAACCTGAAGGATGATGGTACTACCGCTTCCAATACTGCCGATGCAGGTGTAGAAACCGATTTTCCTCTCTTCCGTTTGGCTGATGTCTATCTGATGTATGCCGAGTGCGTGGTTCGTCTGCATAACGACTGGGATAACTGGGCTGGTGGTAGCGATGCTACAGATCCAACCGTGATTGCTTCCCGCAAGCAGGGAGCCATCTATTGGATCAATCTCCTCCGCGAACGTGCTGGAAATACTGATGTATGGTCTAGCAATTTTGCCGATGACGATGCCTTCCTCCAGTTCATCCTCGATGAGCGTGCCCGTGAACTCTATCATGAAGGTTATCGCCGTACCGACCTGATTCGCTATGGTCAGTTTACTACTAATAAGTACATCTGGCAGTGGAAGGGTGGAACTCACGACGGACAGGCTGTTGATAGCAAGTACAACATCTATCCAATCCCTAACACCGAGCTTACCGCAAATCCAAATCTTCATAACGACAACTATTAATAGGATAAAAGAATGAAAAAGATATTTAGAAACCTGATGATGCTTCTCTGCGCACTCACCGCCCTGGTGAGTTGCGACGAGAGTTGCGACAAGATATATCTGGATGGCTTCAAGGCATCCGACCTGATGGCATCGGCATCCGATGTGAAGCTGTCTGTAGATAACAGTAAGGACGTTGTCCTCTCGTTGGCTTGGCAGAATCCTACCTTGCTTTCGAGCGATGAAACCAAGCCTGCGGGCAACGGAGTGCTGAAAACTTATCTGCAGGTATCAGCCTCAGAGAACTTTACTTCAGAAAAGGAATACACCGTAACCGACCTTTCCAAGGCTTTCACCGGGGCAGACCTCAATGCTGCAGCCAAGGATCTCGGCTTGTCTCCTGATGAGAGTTCACCTCTCTATTTCCGTATCAAGAGTCAGATGGGTAGTAATCTTGATGCCGCTTACAGCAATGTCTGCCAGGTAAATGTTACTCCATACCTCATTGATATGAGCTACATCAATATCCTGAATGAGAAAAAGGATCAAGTTCTGACCAAACTCTATTCTCCTAATTCTGATGGAGTTTATTCTGGCTATATGAATGCCTCTTCTTGGTTCCATATCTGGGGTAAGGAAAATGATGGTACCATTTGGGGTAATGTAGGACAGGATAACCATGTGTACGAAATGGATAATACTGAGTCTGCATGGAACATCTGGTTCCCAGGTCAGACAGGTATTTATTATACAGTTCTTGATACAAAAGCTAAGGAACTTAAGCCAACTTACATCAAGTCAATGCAGTTGAATGGTGAAGATATGACTTATGATGCTCCTAACTATGCTTGGACCAAGGTCATTACAACTACAGCCGATAATACTCCAGTCAGCATCGTAGCTACAGGCGCTGAGTACAGCAAGGCTACAGGTACAGCTGATGCTGCAGCAGTAGTGAAGACAATGAACTATACTTTGGCTGATGGCAAGATGACTGACTCAAAGAACGCTGGCAGTGTGAATATTGCCACGGCGGGTACTTATACCATAACCGTGAAGGTTGGTGAGAACAGTCAGTTGGAATATACTATCGTTGAGGGCGACCAAACAACTCCAGAGCCAGAGGTTAGCAATACTCTCTGCATGTTCAGCAAGGATGGCAACAGCCTACTTGCCGTGATGAATAAGGTGAGCGATGGTGTTTATACCTGCAAGTACAAGCCAACAGCTTGGGAAGGATTTATGTTTATCTATGTAGGAGCCAACAAGGATGACAAGCAAACATGGTATGGTTGCGAGCCAAGTAATGATAAGATGTTTAATCTTTCTACGGCAGACGACAAGTGGAATCCTTGGTTCAAGGATGATGTAACTGGTGGTGAAGTTACCGTTACCGCCGACCTCAACACCATGACATGGCAATATAAATAATTAATAAGAAAAATAGCAATGAAAAATATATTTGGAAAAGCCATATTGCTGGCTACAGCACTCTTGTTTTCTATCACGGGCACGAGTTGCAGCAATGATGATAATACCACTCCCGAAAAGGAGAAGACATACAATATGAGTGGCTTCGCCAAGGGTGCCGATGTAAGTTGGCTCACAGAGATGGAGAAGGATGGTGTGAAATTCTATAATCAGAATGGCAAGGCAACAGAATGCATGAAGCTCCTTCGCGAAGAGGGAACCAATTCTATCCGTCTGCGTGTCTGGGTAAATCCGGAAGGTGGCTGGTGTGGCAAGAATGATGTCATCGCCAAGGCTTGGCGAGCTCAGCAGCTCGGCTTCCGTCTGATGATTGACTTCCACTATTCTGATACCTGGGCTGACCCGGGTAACCAGAAAGTTCCTGCTGCATGGCAGGGCTATACTGCCGAACAAATGAAACTGGCTGTGGCTGATCATACCAAGAATGTATTGACAGCCCTGAAGGATAGAGGTGTAACCAACGTAGAGTGGGTGCAGGTGGGCAATGAAACCCGCGACGGAATGCTCTTCAATAGCGATGAGGCTGTAACCGGTCAGGTATCTAAGAATGCAGCCAACTTTGCTGCTTATGTTAACGCCGGTTATGATGCTGTTAAGGCGGTTTATCCACAAGCAAAGGTCATCGTTCATGTAGATAAAGGTCAGGACCTTGGTGGACTTACCTGGCTTTACGATAAGTTGAAAGAAAATGGCGGAAAGTGGGATGTCATTGGACTGTCTCTTTATCCTGAGGATGATAACTGGCAGAGTTATGCAGAGAGCTGTCTCGCTAACATCCAGACCCTTTCTTCTAAGTATGGTAAGGACGTTATCATCTCTGAAATCGGTATGTGGTGGGGCTCTGACCAGGCTGCGCCAATGATGAAGAAGATGGTGGATGGCTGCAAGGCAATCTCTACCTGCGAGGGTATCTTCTATTGGGAACCAGAAGTTTACAACAACTGGAAGCCAGCCAACTATACCACTCTGGGTTGGTCTGCATATACCAAGGGAGCGTTCGACAACAGCGGCAAACCAACTGCCGTATTCGATGCATATAAATAAGAATATTAAATAGCAATATGATTAAGAGAAGCATTACTTTCATGACTCTTGCCCTGGCACTCACTACGCTGTGCCAGGCGCAGAGCAGAAAGGTTATCAACCTGCCTTCATGGGACTTCTCCCGTGATGGCAAGGCGTGGCAGCAGGTAGCTGTTCCGCACGATTGGGCTATCTCGGGTCCTTTCGATAAAAAATGGGATCTGCAGATGGTGGCCATCGAGCAGAATGGCGAAACCGAAAAGACCGAAAAGTCGGGACGTTCTGGTGCGCTGCCTTGGATAGGTGAGGGTATGTATAAGATGAACTGGACGGCTCCTAAGGGCTATAAGCGTGCCGTACTCGTCTTCGACGGTGCCATGAGCCAGCCTGTTGTCAGCGTCAATGGCAAGGAGGCAGGCAAGTGGGCTTACGGCTACAATGCCTTCCGCATCGACATCACACCTTTCATCCAGTTTGGTAAGAGTAATCTCATCGAGGTACATCTTAATAATGTAGAGGAGAGCAGCCGATGGTATCCGGGAGGCGGTCTTTACCGTCCGGTTTCCGTAGAACTCTATGGCAACGAAAACTTCTCTACCTGGGATACCTTCGTGCGTACCCTGAAGGCTGATAAGCAGGAAGCTGAAGTAGAAGTAAATGCGCTGCTGGAAGGAAAGACTGGTAAGTCGGGCAAGACCGTCATAGCCCTGTTGAATGAGGCTGGCAAGAAGGTTGCCGAGCAGACCGTCACAGGTGCCAATCCTGAAATCAAGACTACCCTGAAGGTAGCGAATCCTCAGCTCTGGTCTCCGGAATCTCCTTACCTCTATCAGGTAAAGCTTACCCGATATGAAGGAAAGAAGGTGGCTGATGTCCAGACCCTGAAGACCGGTATCCGCACCATCTCGGTATCCAAGAATTATGGTTTCCAGCTCAATGGCGTTACCCGCAAACTGAAGGGCGTCTGTTTGCACCACGACCTCGGTCCATTGGGAGCAGCAGAGAACAAGGCAGCCCTTATCCGTCAGATCAAGATGATGAAGCAGATGGGTTGCGACGCTATCCGTACTGCCCACAACATGCCTTCTACCATGCAGATGGAAATCTGCGATTCACTAGGTATGATGGTGATGGCAGAGAGTTTCGATATGTGGATTTATCCTAAATGCAAGAACGGCTACGCCAAGTTCTTCAAGGAGTGGAGCGATAAGGATATCACTAATCTGGTAAAGCACCACCGCAATCATCCTAGCATCGTGATGTGGAGCATCGGTAACGAGATTCCTGAGCAGTGGAGCAAGGAGGGTATGGAGATAGCCAAGCATCTGCAGGATATCTGTCATCAGTACGACCCATCCCGCCCTGTAACTCAGGGTATGGATAAGGCTGAGGCTGCCCTGAAGAGTGGATTTGCCCAGGTGATGGACGTTCCGGGCTTCAACTATCGCGTACATAAATATTATAAGAATATTGAGCAGTTGCCTCAGGGCTTCCTCTTGGGTTCAGAGACTGCCTCTACGGTCAGCTCCCGTGGCGTATACAAGTTCCCAGTAGTGGTAAGTGATAAGGCTACCTATCCTGATGGTCAGTGCTCAAGCTATGATACCGAGTACTGTTCCTGGAGCAATCTTCCTGATGATGACTGGAAGATGCAGGATGACTACAGTTGGGTAATCGGTGAGTTTGTATGGACCGGTTACGACTATCTGGGCGAGCCGACTCCATACGATACCTACTGGCCAAGCCGTAGCAGCTACTTCGGCATCTGCGACCTTGCCGGACTTCCAAAGGACCGCTACTATATGTATCGTGCCCGCTGGAACGAGCAGCAGCATACTACCCATCTTCTTCCTCACTGGAACTGGAAGAGCAGGGAAGGACAGGTTACTCCTGTATATTGCTACACCGATGGTGTGGAAGGCGAGCTTTTCGTGAATGGCAAGAGTCAGGGCAGGGTTCGCAAGGACAAGTCAAGCCGCCTCGACCGCTACCGTCTGCGCTGGAACAATGTGAAGTATGAACCGGGTGAGATTCGCGTGGTTACCTACAACCAGTATGGCGATAAGGTGGGCGAGGACGTGAAGCGTACTGCCGGCGAGCCTGCACAGATGAAGTTCAGTGTAGAAACACCTGATCATGAGCCTATTGCCTGCATGGTAGAAGGCTGTAGCGATGAGCACAATGTGCTTCTGAATGCCGATGGCAACGACCTTGCCTTCATCACCGTGAGTCTGCAGGATAAGGACGGCAATGAATGTCCGCTTGCCGATGACGAACTGACCTTCGAGGTGAGTGGTGCCGGCACTTTCAAGGCAGCCTGCAACGGCGATGCCACATCGCTCGAACCGTTCACCCAGCCTCAGATGAAACTCTTCTCCGGCAAACTCGTTGTCATCGTACAGAGCAGCAAGCAGAAGGGCAACATCATTCTGAAGGTAAAAGACAGCAAGCGAAATATCGAAAAGTCGATTACGCTCCAGGCAATATAAGAAGACTGAGACCGATTTCGGTTGGTTATAAAGTATATAGTTTATATCGGATCCTCTGGGAATAGCAGCGGCTATTTTTCCAGGGGATTCTTTTTTTTATGAATTTTCTCCGATATTTTTTGGCGTTATCATGAATATTGTGTAAATTTGCACACATGAAAAAGTCAACAGAACCTATATACCGCATCAGCATGGCAATTGCTATGCTCTTTGTTTCGCTCGCCATCCATGCGCAGCGTTTCGTTAACACCTCCCTTGAAGGTGCTCAGTCCGTTTGTGCCATTACCCAGGACAGTGATGGAATGATATGGCTCGGAACCGACAATGGTCTTTACAGCTATGATGGTTATCATGGCTACCGCCATTTTCAGGAACATACATTCAGCAATACGCGTGTCAATGCGCTCGGTTTCGAGGGCAGAATGCTCTATCTGGCTACTGGCAACGGCATCCTGAAATTCGATACGCAATCTTATCAATATGCCGAAACACCAGCCATGAAGGCTTTTGCCGATGAGGCGAAGCGCAAGCAGCTGAAGGAACTCCGTGTGCTCGATATCAAGGGCGGTAAGACTGACTTCGGTGGTGATGTCTATGCCTTGCTCTCTACTCCGCGAGGCTTGCTCGTAGGTTCGCTTGCTGGTCTGCATCTCGGCGGCAGACTGATTCCGCTCCGTGCTGGAGAACAGCCGCTGGTTAATGCGCTCGCCTATGATGCCAAGCGCCGATGCTACTGGATTGGTACCGAGGGCGCTCTCTATTGTGCCGACCTGCAGCTCAGGAACTTCTCACAGATTCCAGCTCTCAACGGCAATTCCATCAAATGTCTTTCTACAGATGCTGCCGGCAATCTCTATATCGGAACAGATAACGGACTCTATCAGATGGCACTCTCCAATGCCATCACCCATTATATCCACGATTCCCGCGATGATGCTTCTATTCCTAACAACATCGTCTGGGCTTGCTTTGTAGATAAATGGCAGAATGTATGGGTGGGTACCGATAATGGTCTCTCCCGTCTCACTACCCATACCTATTACCGCTATGTATCGCTCGATAAGATTACGATGTCGGGTGAGGGCAACTGTCTCCATGCCATGCTCCAGACCCGTAACGGCGAATGGTGGATGGGCGGTACCAACGGTCTGATTCATTTCACCCGGAATGCTGATGGTTATCAGAATGTGGCATGGTACAAGCAGAACAGCTCTGCCTTCCCGCTGAGTCATAACCGTGTACGCAAGATTTATGAAGACCATGACGGCGATGTATGGATCTGTACCGACCATGGCATCAACTTCTATGACCGCAGTTCCCGTCAGATGCGCAATTTCATCGTCTACGATAAGAGTGGCAAGTATTCTACTGCCTGGGCTTACGATATTCTCCAGGACAAGAAGGGCAGGATATGGATGGGTTCTTATCAGGGTGGTGTCTTCGTGATGGATAAGGCGGCTCTTCTGAGCGGCAAGACCATAGCCGACTGGCATTACTCGGACAAGGGAAAGAATGCGCTCTCAGGTCTGCATGTAGGTCAGATGGTGATGGATGGAAAGGGTAGGATTTGGGTTTCTACCTATACCCGTCTCGACTGCATCAATCCGAACGATATGAAGGTGGTGCAGGTAGCTAACTCAGATGTTGTCAACTATCTGATGGCAGACAGCAAGGGCAATATCTGGATGGGTGATAACAGTTCGGTAACCTGTTATTATGCAGCCGGTTCTGTGCTGGGTAACAGTTTTTCTTCCAAGACATGGCAGATTGGTGGCAAGGTAAGTACCATGTGCGATGTGGAAGGCAAGATATGGGTGGTATCGGGCAATGAATGCTGCGTAATCAATCCACAGGGCGAGAGCCAGCGCTTCATGATTCCTTCTGTTGTGCCGTTCAACATCTGTTACAGCAGACAGACTCATGAGGTAATGATGGGCGGCAATGACGGCTATGTGGCAATCAGTTCCGATGTAGCACAGAAGCCTAAGCAGTTTACCCGCCTGATGCTGGCTGGAATCATCGTAAACGGACAGGCTTGTGAGGAGCGTGGAGAAATCCTGAAACTGAAGAGTGATGAGAACAACTTCACCCTGCAGCTCACCGACCTTCCTTTTGCTGATCATCCTTCAGCCGTTTATGCTTACAAACTCGAAGGCAGCGACCACGACTGGCATTATCTGAACTCCGGCAATATCGATATCACCTATAATGGTTTGTCGTATGGCGATTATCATCTTACGGTTCATGCCGTGGATGGTGAAGGCAAGATAGCTGCCGAGGTTTATTCGCTCGATATCTCCGTCCTGCCGCCTTGGTATCTCTCCTGGTGGTGCAAGCTCTTCTATATCACGGCACTCATCGTGTTTGTGGCATGGCTGGTAAGCTGGTATTTCCTGCGCAAGGAACTGGCTGATGCCCAGAAGCAGAAGGCTGAGGTGTTGGAGCAGGTACAGATGCGTATGGACTTCTTCAACCGTCTGACGGAAGATTTGAAGGCTGCCGTGGCTCATCATTCATTTGATGAGGTGACTGCTCTGATGGTCCGCTACCTGAACGTGAAGATACCTGATGTGTCATCTTCTGTTGCCACTGGGTTATCCGCTTCGCCTGTATCTGAGCCTGAGTCATCATCCTCAGAACCAGTTCCTGCACGCTCTGAATCTTCTGAAGAGGAAAAGAAGGAAGTAGATGTCAGCGAGTTGGATGTGTCAGACAAGCGTCTGCTCGAAGAGATCAATGAGGCGATAGAGAAGCACATGATTGATTCCGACTTCAATGTTTCGATGTTGCAGGATGTGATAGGTATAGGTGGCAAGCAGCTGTATCGCAAGACGAAGGCGATAACGGGCCGTACGCCTGTAGAGTATATCCGTGAGATGCGTATGAGCCGTGCTGCCGAGCTCCTGAGCCAGGGCAAGTTCAGTGTTTCCGAGGTGATGTATACCGTTGGTTTTTCCAACAGCAGCTATTTCTCCAAATGCTTCTCCAAGGAGTATGGCATGACTCCTACGGAATACATGAAGGTGAAGAGGTAAATAAATGATGTGCTTCCGTTTGCCTGCTGACTGAGCTACTTGCGTCAGCTGACTGAACTACTTGCGTCAACTGATAAAATACGTTCCGATGCAGTAAAAAATGCGTCCCGATGTAGCATTTGCTACGTCCCGACGCAGCAAAAGATACGTCCCGACGTAGTACAAGCTACGTCGGGACGTAATTTCAGCTTTATGAAAACGGCTGCATAGAAACAAAAAAGGTGTGTATTGAACTTGTTTTTGCAAATAGTAATCGGATGTGACAAAAAATCGACAATTAACTAAATTTATGAACATATATGCTAAAAAACATAGATATTTCATATCAAACATTTAAATTTTAAGCGATTATCTTGGGCAAATAAGAAAATATTCGTAATTTTGCACCGATTTAAGTTAAATAGGTATTTCCATGCGTGCATATTAGTGAAAGAATGTATAAATGGAGGGGCGAAGTGTTGCCCTGAGTGCTTTCGGCTTTTACCAAACGAGAAAAAAACGAGAAAAAAATGATAATTATTAATTAATAAACTTGAAACAAACAAGGATGAGAAGATTAACTCTTTTACTTGTCTCACTTGTATTGTTGTCTATCCAATCGGTCTTGGCGCAGAGTTTCAGCGTCAAGGGTACAGTCGTGTCTGCTGAAGACAACGAACCGATGATTGGTGTGACCATTATGCAAGAGGGAACATCAAATGGCGTAGTGACCGATATTGACGGTAACTATACCATCGAAATTAAGGGTGCTTCGAAGGCTACGCTTGCCTACTCTTATGTGGGTTGCGTTACGCAGAAGCACGTTGTGAAAGCGCAGACAAATACGCTCAACATCACCCTTGCTTCGGATTCCAAGATGATGGATGAAGTGGTCGTGGTGGCGTATGGCGTGAGAAAGAAGGGAACCATTGCGGGTTCTGTGTCTGCCGTAAAGTCTGAAAAGATAGAAAATGTGCCGGCGGCAAGCTTCGACCAAGCTTTGCAGGGACAGAGTACTGGTTTGCAGGTCATCTCTTCTTCGGGTGAACCTAGCAAGGCGGCTACCTTCCAAATCCGTGGTACCAACTCTATCAACTCCGGCAAGTCGCCACTCTTTATCCTCGACGGCGTGCCAATCTCAAGTTCTGATTTCAACACCTTGAGTCCTAACGACATCGAAAGTATCTCTGTATTGAAAGATGCCTCTTCTACCTCTATCTATGGTGCACGTGCTGCCAATGGTGTGGTTGTCATCACTTCCAAGCGAGGCTTGTCAATGGACCAGGCGAAGATTACGCTCCGTGCACAGTATGGTTTCTCTGAGTTGGCACAGACCAACTGGAAGATGATGAATACCAATGAGCGTATCCTGTTTGAGAAAGAAGTAGGTCTGGATACAGGTAAGGATTACAATCTCCTTTCAAGAGTAAACGTAAACTGGCTGGACGAGGTGTTCAACGACCGCGCTCCGCTGCAGAGCTACGAACTCTCTATCAACCGTGCTACCGATCGCTTGAACTACTATGTTTCTGGTGGTTTCTACGATCAGGACGGTATCGCACAGAATTCAACCTTCCGCCGTTACAACATCCGCACCAATGCTGATGTAAAGGCTGGCAAGTGGTTGAAGGTTGGTACCAACACCATGGCTGCCTATGAGGAGGCTCAGCAGGCTGACGACGGAAGCTATACTACCGTTACTCCTATCTCAGCATGCCGATTCATGCTGCCTTACTGGAATCCTTATGCCAAGGATGGAAGTCTGGCTTCACTTGCTGCAGGCAACTGGGCTGGAACCAGCGAGAACCCTATCGTTTACATGGGCTTGAATCCTATCAAGAACAAGAAATATAAGGTACTCTCTACCATGTATGCTGAAATCTATCCGATAGAGAATCTGACTATCCGTACTCAGTTCGGTGCCGATTTCACCCATTCTACAGCGTTCCTCCAGTCGTTCCCAAGTCTCTCTTCAAATAACGGACAGGGTACTGCGGCACGCCAGAGCAGCGATGCCATCAACCTGACAGAGACCACTACGGCTAACTACCGTTTCACTCTGAACGATATCCATTCGTTCAACGTGATGCTGGGTCAGGAGGCTGTCAATTTCCACTCAGAGGGTTTCCAGGTATATTCCAAGGGTCAGACCAGCGACCTCCTGACCAATGTATCATCAGGTACACGTGCCAGCCGCTGGGCAGATTCATCTTCTGACTACTCTTACCTGTCATTCTTCATGCGTGGCGAGTATAACTATAAGGAGCTCTACTATGCCGACTTCTCTCTGCGTACCGATGCTTCTTCACGTTTCGGTAAGGATCATCGCTGGGGTACATTCTGGTCGCTCGGTTTCATGTACAACGTGAAGTCTACCGACTGGCTGAAGGATATGAAGTGGCTCAGCACAGCCCAGATTGCCGTAAGTACCGGTACATCGGGTAACTCTGAGATTCCTAACTATTATCACCTGGCTTTGGTTTCTGGTGGTGCCAACTACGATAATACTGCCGGTTTCTCTCCATCACAGAGTGGTAACGAGGAATTGGGTTGGGAGTCAACCTGGGCTAACAACTTCGCCCTCCGTCTTGGTTTCCTCGACAGAATCAACTTCAGCTTCGAGGCTTACTACAAGCGTACCTCCAATATGCTGATGCGCGTTCCTGAGTCTTACACCGTTACCGGCGAGGGCTATCGCTGGAAGAACGTAGGTGTGATGGCTAACAAGGGTATCGAGCTGAGCGCTGACGGTGATGTAATCCGCACACGCGACTTCACCTGGAATGTAAGTGCCAACGTATCTTACAACCAGAACCGATTGAAGGAACTCTATAACGGTGTAACCGAGTATGTAAACTCAACTACCGGTTTGAAGTATGTGGTAGGTCACTCAGTAAGCGAGTTCTTCCTGAACCGTTATGCCGGTGTGAATCCAGCGAATGGTGAACAGCTCTGGTATGATAAGGATGGCAACGTAACCAACGAGTTCCGCGAGAGCGACAAGGTGATGACAGGCAAGACCTATGATGCACCTTGGATGGGCGGTTTCGGTACAAGCTTCCGTTGGAAGGGCTTGCAGCTTTCTGCCCAGTTCAGCTGGATTGGTACACGCTATGTGATCAACAACGACCGTTACTTCGAGGAGAGCGGTGTAACCTTCGGTACTGCTTACAACCAGTCAAACCGTCTGTTGTACGACCGTTGGAAGCAGCCGGGCGATATTACCGACATCCCACGTTGGGGCGAGGTAACCCAGCTCGACGACCGCTTCTTGGAGAATGCATCGTTCCTCCGTCTGAAGAATCTCAGTCTGTCCTATTCATTGCCACAGAGTTTGTTGCGCAAGACCAACTTCTTCTCTATGGTCAGAATCTACGGTCAGGCACAGAACCTCTTCACCGTAACCGGTTTCAACGGTCTGGATCCTGAGGTTTCATCCAATATTTACCAGGCACAGTATCCGGCATCACGCCAGTTTACTCTGGGTGTTGAATTGCAATTCTAACCAAGAAAGGAGAAAAAAATGAATATCAAAAATATAAAGACATACATCCTGTCGGGAATCCTAGCCCTCTCGATGTCTTCCTGTCTTGATAAGTATCCTGAGGATTCTATCCGCATGGACCAGGCTATCAACACGGTAGGCGACATAGACAAGCTGGTGTACGGTATCTACGACAGTTTCAAGAGCAGCGCCCTCTATTCGGGCAATCTGACAATCCTGCCAGATCTGCAGGCAGACTTCGTGTACTGCGTGAAGGGCTACTCTAATGCCTATGGCGATATCTACCGTTGGAAAGATATCAAGGCTACCAACACCGATATCGAGGCGGTATATGCCGATCTTTATGGTGTTATCAACAATGCCAACTTCCTGCTCGATAATGTAGATAAGGTGAAGGCAAACACCAACAGTGATAAGGAACTCGACAAGTTGGAGCAGTGTGAGGGCGAGGCTTATTTTGCCCGTGCCCTGGCTTATTCAGAACTGATCAAGTGTTTCTGCAAGGCTTATGACAGCGATGAGCAGGCTGCGAAGGAACTCGGCGTTGTACTCACAGAGCACTATTACGGCAATGAGCCACAGAAAAGAGCCACTCTGAAGGAATCATACGATTTCGTATTGAGAGACCTTGACAAGGCTGCCGAATATCTGAAGATAGACGAGGACTTCTCTGGAAGTCTCTACAACGAGATTTACTTCAACGAGTATACCTGTCATGCCTTGCGTGCGCGCGTATCCTTATATATGCACAAGTATGATGATGCCATCAAGTATGCATCTAAGGTAATCGGCAGTAAGTATTATACATTGGAGAAGGCTTCTTCCAACACCTATTCAAACCAGGTGAACGATTATAAGTATATCTGGACCTATGGTGATTCGCGTGAGGCTATCTGGAAGGTAGGCTTCACCGTGAACAGCTATGGCGGTGCACTGGGTACTATCTTCGATAACTACAACTATGTAACTTATCGTCCAGACTATGTGCCTGAGACATGGGTCATCAACTCATTCGACAGCAATGACCTCCGTGCTGCAGCCATCTTCACAACCCGTGTAACAGGTTATGAGCACGGTTTGCAGTGGCCTTTGCTGAGCAAGTATTTCGGCGATGCAGAATTCCTGAACAACAATATCCTGCATGTTCACCAGCCAATGGTATTCCGTCTGTCAGAGCAGTATCTGATACGTGCTGAGGCTTACGCCATGAAGGAGGAATATGGTAAGGCAGGTAAGGACATCTCTACCTTGCGTACAGCCCGCTACTCATCTTATGGTGGTAACACCTCGATGAGCGAGAGCAACGCCATGAAGATAATTGAGGCAGAGCGCGTGAAGGAACTCTATATGGAAGGCTTCCGTCTGAACGACCTCAAGCGCTGGCACAAGGGATTTGAGCGTAAGGCTGCCGACCAGCCTGCTGCCAACTTCGTGCAGAGCAGTCTGAAGGTTGAAAAGGATGACCCTCTCTTTGTCTGGCCAATTCCTCAGCATGAGCTTGAGGCACCAGGTTCTGAGATTCAGCCTAATGAAAGTAACAAATAAAATAAGGAGACGATCATGAAGAAAATAATGATGGGATGTTTGGCAGCCGTAGCTGCACTCATCGCTCTTGTGAGTTGTTCACAGGATTATACCACTTATGCTGGTCCAAGTCATATCATGTTCTCTGATACGCTCTATCAGTATGCTGTACAGGAAAGCAATGAGGTTTTCAATGTGCCTGTATCAGCAACCGAAAAAGCTGACTACGACCGCACCTTCGGCGTGGAGGTAGTAGACAAGCAGAGCAATGCCATCGAGGGTAAGCATTACCGCATCCTCAACAACACCGTTACAATCAAGGCGGGCGAGATGGTAGGAAATGTGAAGGTTCAGGGTATCTATGATAACATCGGCAAGACCGACTCGCTCGGCTTCACCTTGAAACTGGTGATTCCGGAGAAGTATAACTGGACAAATCTCTATAAGGACTATGCCCACGTGGTAATGCAGAAGTCTTGTCCTTTCGATATCCACAACTTCTCAGGCTGGTGCATGGTAACATCTACCTTCTACAGCAAGTATCTGAACAACGTAACCAACCGTCTGATCAAGACCGAGGTGGTGGAAGGCGAGGAGAATACCGTTCTGCTGAAGGATGTTTACTATAAGGGCTACAACCTGAAGTTGAAGTTCAATACCAAGAACATGCTTGAGCCAAAGGTAGAGATGGACGACCAGATAGCTGGTGAAACCGGCGAGGCGTTCGGTACCATCTATGGAGACGGCAAGTTGCGCATCAGCCAGCCTTCTCTCTATACCTCTTATTATAACACCTGCCAGAACTATGTATTGCAGTATGTCAACATGAGTGTTGACAACAAGGATGGTTCAACCTACGGCAACGTAGGAACCTTCATCACCATGTATGAATGGATCAGCGATGCAGAAGCAGAGAAATTGAAAGAACAAGGATATTAAGCCTTCGGTTTTCAAATGCAGATATATTCAATTAAAAATAACAAAAGAACAATATGAATAAGTTAATTTCAAAATATTGGCTCGCACTTGTGGCACTCGTGTCTGTGTGCATGTTCTCGGCTTGTTCGAGCGACGACGATGCCGTTACTCCTGTGTTTCCACAGGTGCAGACCATTGCTGGAGCTGCCGGTGATGTGAAAGAATTTACATTTGATGCGAATGAGAGCTGGAGTCTCTCTTCTAACAAAATCTGGTGTAAGATTGCCCAGAATGATGCAGAGAATGGTTTTGTAATCAATGGTACTGCAGGTAAGCAGACAGTTAAGGTTACTCTTACAGATGATGATGCCAGCAAGAATTTGAGTGTTGCTCAGTTGAACTTGAAGATGGGTGGTCAGGAAGTGACCATCGCAGAGATTCATCGTTCTGCTGACGGCTATAAACTGAAGGTGTTTGTGCGCACAAGTCCTGATGCCGATCCTATCAACATTACCGAGACTGGTATTGAGGCAGGCTACAACAAGTACAGCAAGTTCTATGTTGAGTCAAACTTTCGTTTCGCCGTAACCAACACCCCAGAGTGGGTAGAGCTTGAGGGCGGCTTCATGGTAGGTGTTCCTAACAAGGAGGTTGCTGGTGGCGTAATGTTCAAGGAAGGTGTAAAGAACGCCAAGTATGCCATTGACAAGAGCGAGGGCGAGTCTATCACATTTGCTTCGCAGGATGGCAAGGCAGAGGTTACAATCCCTGTATATTATAATGGTATGGCTTCTGATGATATCAATATCAAACATCCTACAAAAACGCCATGGGCTGTATGGACCGTGTCGTTGGACGGCAAGTTGTTCACACAGAACAGCTCAAATCTTACAGGCGAGTCGTCAAACGACTTTACCTATCACAACTATCTTCCTTTCCCAATCAAGGTGCTTAACGACGACATCCAGCTTGTGGTGTTCGAGAAAGCTGGCGAGAAAGATAATGAGGTCTTGAAGGAAGATCAGACAGGTGCTGTTCAGCTTAAGGGCGAGAAGGGCAACATGAAGCTTACTGTTGCTCCATTGACAAGTGGTAGCCGCAAGTTTGTTGTTTATGCTTTGCCTAAGGCTAAATACGAGAGCCTGGAGAATGGTCTTGACGGAATGTTGGAAAACAACTTCAAAGAAGTGAAGACCGACTACGACCGCTACTTCCTCCTTGAGCTTGAGCAGAAGGATAACAAGTCAGAGGCAGGCGATGAGTCGGCTGCACCTACCATCAAGATTATGAACTACCAGGATGTAGCGTGTACAAAGGATGTAAACGGTATGTATAAAGAAGTAGCATCAAGTTTCCTCAATTATAATGGTGATGAAATCTATGTTGCTTCGGCAGGAGTAGGTTCTTCGCTTACTGTAAACCCTAACATCAAGGATTGGGATCCTACTACCATGATGGAGACGGGTTATCTCTATATGATAGGTAGCGATGGTAAGGAAATCGTTCCAGAGCCAGGCATGGATGAGAATGAAAACTGGGTATTCTCTTTCCGACTCCCAGAGACAGCTCCGGTGTTCATGGCTTTCCAGGATCATGGCAAGGTGGTGAAGGTTCTTGTAGTAGAGCCTACCTATAATAAAAGTAAGAAACATACTTCTATCAGAAAAATTAGAAAGTAATGAACAGGATGAAAATATTTTCAAAGGCACTCTTGTTGCTCTTGGTCTCTCTCCTGACCTTTGCAGCAACAAGTTGCTCGGATGATGAAACCGGAGGCTGGGACGGCACATACGGATATGTGCAGTTCAAGCTCAGCAAGAAGGTTTCTTCTAGAGCTACCCGTGCTACTGCCCTTGACAAACTTGAAAAACTGGATGATGCCAAGAAAATTAAGGTGGTCATGGAGCACAATGGTACAACTGTGTCTCAGACACTGGTGCTCAATTCTTATAATTCAGAGAATGCTGAGTATGGTCTGAGAAGTGAAAAACTGCAACTCGCTTCGGGTACTTACACCGTCATCGGTTTCTATCTCTATGATGCTGTAGACGAGGAGTTGCTGGCTTCTTCTGCCGGCGAAACATTTACTGTAGTAGGTGGCGGTCTGGAAGTACAGAACCTCATGGTGGAGACTGTGGAGCGTGGTAAGGTGAAGTTCAATCTCGTGAAGGAGTGGGAGAAGACCCGTGCCGGTGGTACTGAGTATCTCTTCTCTAACATCCGTCTCGTTGACGTCAGCGTAACCAACCTCTTTACCCGTGAGACCTATACCTTCCCTGAACTGAAGGTGAAATATAAGGAGTCTAGCGAAGAGCATCAGAATCCAGACAATGAGAACGATAAGTATATGGACACAGGGACAGCTTACTGCGATTCTACCGTATGGCTGCCTGCCGGTACTTATCAGGTTACCTCATATACCACCTACGGCAAGACAGGTGCGGTGAAGACCAAGTATGAGACTCAGCCTGTAAAGGGCGAGGCTTTCATTATAGAGGACAATCAGCTCAATGATAAAGCGCAGGTGCCTATCCTCCTTTCTAAGACAAAGGAGTATATCAAGGACTATGAGGCTTTGAAGGCAATCTGGGAATCTCTCCAGGGTAAGGAGTGGAGCTTCTATGGCGATGCTACCTTCAAGGGAGCAAACTGGAACTTCAACAAGGAACTCGATATGTGGGGCGAACAGCCGGGCGTAACGCTCAACAGCAACGGCCGTGTCATCGGTCTCATCATCGCCGGTTTCGGTGCAAAGGGAATCGTACCTGATGCCATCGGACAGCTGACAGAACTCCAGGTGCTCAACCTCGGTTCTCACGATGAGAAGATTGGTGCCAACATTTTCAATGATTACGATGCAAACAGTCTGACTGCTGCAAAGAAGAGCAGCATGCGTCACGACTATGAGAATAAGTTCCTGAAGTATGACCCACGTGCCAACATGTCGGAGATGATTGTAAAAAGCTACAACTCTGATCCTAAGGTGGCACCGAAGAACAGAATCAAGAAGGACAGCCGCATCAACCTGAAGGATGCGCAGATCGGTACATTGACCAACCGCATTAGCGGTATTTCAAAGGCTATCTACCGTCTGACTAAGTTGCAGCAGTTCTATATCGGTAACTCTTCTATCACATCCGATGAGGTTTGTGCGAAGTTCTACAATGCTGACGATCCTGTTTATGGTAAGTTTGCACAGGAGTTTAAGGATGAGGATTGGGACAAGATGGAAAACCTGACCGATATCGAGCTTTACAACTGTCCGAAGATCAGTCGCATTCCAGACTTCTACTATAATCTCCCTAAATTGCAGGCGATGAACCTGGCACGATGCAAGGGTATCTCAGCCAACCAGTTGAGAAACGACTGGACTCGTCTGGCTAACGAGAAGACCGGCAAGACGCTTCAGATTCTCTATATGAGTTACAACAACCTGGAGGAGTTCCCTGAGTCATCAGCCTTGAGCAAGATGGTGAACCTCGGTCTGCTCGACTTGGCTTACAACAACATCAAGAAGTTGCATCCGTTCGGTTCTGAGGTAGCTCTTTCTTCTCTCTATCTGAACAACAACCAGATTGAAGAGATTCCTGCTAATCTCTGTGCCTTTACAGATGATGTAGAGAGTCTGACCTTCGCTCATAACAAACTGAAGAAGATTCCGAATATCTTCGATGCAAGTTCGGTTCGCGAGATGGGTTCTGTAGACTTCTCTTACAACGAGATTACAGGTGTAGATAAGAGTCATGGAACCTACAAGGGTATCAATGCAGCTTCAGTCAGTCTGTCAAACAATAAGATAGAGAAGTTCCCTTCTGAGTTGTTTACAGCCGGTTCGCCAATCACAACCATCGATTTGAGCGCCAACCAGATGCGTACCATTCCTAAGGGTTCCATCAAGGGCAAGAAGGCTTATCTTCTGCAGGTCATCGACCTCCGATTCAACAAGCTGACATCCCTCTCTGATGACTTCCGCTCAACCACATTGCCATACATTACCAATATGGACTTGAGCTACAACTGCTTCACCGAGGTGCCAACCCAGCCATTGAACAGTGCCGTGCTCCGTGCCTTTGCCATCAACCACCAGCGTGATGAGAATAACGACCAGCGTTGCCTGCGTACATGGCCTACAGGAATCACAACCTGTCCGAGTCTGATCCAGTTCCAGATTGGTTCCAACGATATCCGTAAGGTAGAAGAGACACTGACCTCTCACCTTTATATCCTGAATATCGCAGACAACCCTAACATCTCTATCGATGTAACCAGCGTCTGCCCATACATCAAGGCAGGTATGTATAAGCTGTTCTACGACAAGAATCAGGACATCCGCGGTTGCGATGCTTTGGATCTCGAAAATTAAACCCTATAAGAAAGTAGTAATATGAAATATATGAATAAACTGACATTAGGTATCGTTCTCGCTGCCGGGCTTTTCACAGCCTGCAGCGATAAGGATGATGTCGATATCCCAGGAGGTCTGGCTCTCGATAAAAAGGTGATAGCAGTAGACCCTCAGGGAGGAACAGAGCAGATTGCCATCGCTGCCTCACAGGACTGGGTGGCAAATACCTCTGAGCCTTGGCTGATGCTTTCGCCTGCCAACGGCGTGGGTTCTGTAGAGGGTACCATCAAGGTGGATTCTACTCTTTCCAACACGCTTCGCAGCACAGAAATCAGTTTCCAGGGTGCCAACGGACAGAGCCGCACACTTACCATCACCCAGTTCGGTTATGGCAAGCAGATATTCCTGAAGGATCCTGTTGTAGAAATCGAAAACTCCGATACTTACGATAACCGTGCTTTCGAGAGTCTCATTTCTGCCAACGTGGAATGCAAAATCGGTAAGATAGAGTATTCCTTCGAGGGTGATATGACTGATGCCGAGAAGACAGAAAACGAGAGCGAGCGTGAAGGCTGGCTCCTGAACAGCAAGGATGAAGATAAGCTGAAAGGTACTAACCTGGGTATCGTGCTGGATAGAAAGTACCGTCCTCGCACCGTGAACTTCAAGTTCCGCTGGGCGATGAACGTGGTTCCTGCCGTTCGTGTGGCTAAGGTTCACTTAGTACCGGTAAAAGCTGAAGATAAACTGGTGGATGCAGATGGTAATCCTACAGCTGATGTCATCCTGACCGTTCGTCAGAAGGCAGCACCAAAGATTGAGGACAACCATGCCGGTGACTCTCTCTCTGTCATCATGATCAACCAGAAACTGGGTAGCATTGCTACCTTCGATTCCAGCGATAACATGCGCAACTGGAGCGGCGTAACGCTCTGGGAAGCTACTGATGCTTTCGTGAAAACTCATCCTGAGGCTTTAGGACGTGTACGTTCTGTCAAGTTCAGCATGTTCAACCTCAAAAGTGGCGAAACTCTTCCTAAGGAAGTGGGCAACCTCAAGTTCCTGGAGTCATTCTCTGTTGCAGCTAACGAGAACAACCAGATTCGTGAGGTGAAGCTCGGTGATGAAATCTGCTCGCTGAAGTATCTGAAGAATCTTACCGTTCAGGCTTACGGTCTGACTCAGTTGCCTTCTAACTTTGCTAAACTGGGTAGCAGCCTTGAAACGCTCAATCTGGTAAGTAACAACTTCAACAAGTTGTCGGATATCACCAATATCGTCAACGAGAAGAACTTCCCTAAGTTGCGTAACCTCATTCTCTACGCACAGCGCCGTACGGATGTTGTCACCAACATCGCTTCGCTGGGCGAAAAGAATGCATCAGGCGTCTATGTTTATAATAACTATCCTATCGGACTGTATGGTAAGGTAAATGCCGGATCCGCAGACCGTCAGGCGCTTCTCAAGCTCCTGACATGGGATAAGTTGAATACACTGGAGTTGTCTTACTGCTTCCTGGAGGGTGAACTTCCTACCGATGAAGAGATGACTGAGGCACTGGAGGCTGCCGGCAAGGCTACCCGATACAGCGAGTCTGACTTCTCTACCAACAAGAAAGATTATCTCGACAAGCTGGTAGGTGATACCTGTAAATGGTTGCTCTCACGCTGGGATAATCCTGTAACCTGCAAACACAAGGATGGTTCTGTAGTTAGTGAGGAGGTTTGTCCTAATCAGGTGCCACGTGTATTGCCAAACTGCCGTCAGTTGTCACTCAACCTGAACTTCTTTACAGGAAAGGTGCCAAACTGGATTCTTTTCCATCCACACCTGGTAGAATGGAATGCACCTACGATGATCTTCAACCAGCAGCCTAAGGGTAAGAATAGCGATGGCGCTGCCGTTGGTTTCTCTAATATGACAGAAGACAGCTATAGCTATGACTACTATTACGGAACCAGCGACCCAGGCAGCCAGTGGGAGGTTCGAGGTGTAGCTTATCCGCTCTACTACCGCAAATACGTGGCAGCAGGCGATATTAATGAAGCTGCGCTGATGGCAAAGTACAGGAGAACTAAGAAAAAGTAAGATAAACATAAAAACAATATAGAAGCAAACAATGAAGAAAAAGTTTTTCTATATAGCAATGGTCGCATTGGCATTGACGGGCTGTTCTGACAGCCTGTCAACCATCGGCTCTTCTGACGGCAATTCAGAAATCACCATCCCTGCAGATGCTGAGGCGGGTGAACTGCTGATTAAGTTCAGTCCGGAAATGAGCGATATCCTCGACCAGGCACAACTGAGCAAGACCCGCGCCGGAAAGGCTACCCGTTCGGGTATTCCTTCTACCGACGAGGTGCTCGACATCCTGGGAAGCTACAGCTTCGAGCGTGTGTTCCCGGTTGATGCAAATACTGAGGCAAGAACCCGCGAGGCGGGACTCCACCTCTGGTATACGGTGAAGTTTAATAAGGGAACCGACCTGAAGGCGGCTGCCGAGCGCCTGAAGCAGTTGGGCGAAATCTCAAAGGTTCAGACCAACGGTCGCATCAAACGTGCTTACAAGACAGACAGCAAGCGCATCTATCTCAGCGATAAGGCACTTCAGCAGAAGTCTACCCGCGCAGCAGCCGAGGACTTCCCTAATGACCCAGGCTTTGCTAGCCAGTGGCATTACCATAACCTGGGCGAGGGCAACTATGATTTTGAAAACCTCAACAACAATCATGTAGGTGCTAAGGCTGGATGTGATGTGAATGCACTTGAGGCATGGAAGATCTGTAAAGGTGATCCTTCTATCATCGTGGCTATTCTCGATGAGGGTGTGATGTATACGCATCCTGATCTGGCAGCCAACATGTGGTGCAACCCGGGCGAAAGTGTTCAGGGTGCCAAGACTGACGGCGACGGAAACGGTTATGAGGGCGACCTTCATGGCTACAACTTCGTTACTGAGAGCGGCGATATTACCTGGACTGATGCCAATGACACCGGTCATGGTACTCACGTAGCTGGTACCATTGCAGCCGTAAATAATAATGGTAAAGGTGTTTGCGGTGTAGCCGGTGGTGACGGAACTCCTAACTCTGGTGTCAAGATTATGTCTTGCCAGGTATTCTCCGGTCAGAACAGTGTAACCTTGGCAGGCGAGGCGAGAGCCATCAAATATGCTGCCGATAATGGTGCTGTCATCCTGCAGTGCAGTTGGGGTTACAACTCTTCAGAGTCTAGTATCATCAATGGTTATACTCCTGGACCTGCTACCGAGAAGGAGTGGGCAGAGACTTATCCTTTGGAGAAGGAGGCTTTGGATTACTTCATCAACAATGCCGGTTCGCCTAATGGTGTCATCGACGGCGGTATTCCAGTCTTCGCAGCCGGTAACGAGTATGCTGGCAATCCTGCTTTCCCAGGTGCTTACTCTAAGTGCGTCAGCGTATCTTCAGTAGCAGCCGACTTTACTCCAGCCTGCTACACCGATTTCGGTTCGCTCGTAACCCTGAGTGCTCCTGGTGGCGACTTGGAATATTACAGCAAGATTGGCGAGCAGGAAGATGAATATTGGGCAGAGACAACCGAGCAGAAAGGTGCTGTGCTCTCTACGATGATCAAGAACGGTCAGCCTGCTTACGGTTACATGGAGGGAACCTCTATGGCTTGTCCTCATGTTTCGGGTGTGGCTGCCTTGGGTCTCGCTTATGCTGCCAAGACGAACCGTCATTATCGTGCTGCCGACTTCGTAGCCCTGATGAAGAAATCTGTAAAGGAACTGGATAGTCATTATCAGAATGGTGCAACCAAGACCTACTACATGAACCATACTACCGTAGGTGCTTCGCCAGAGATTGTACAGCTCTCTAAGTACATCGGCAAGATGGGTGCTGGTCTGATTGATGCAGCTAAGCTCTTGAATTACATCAAGAACAAGGAATTCAGTTCTGATATGAAGTTGCCTAACGTGTATGTGGGCATCGAGAAGACTGTTTCTCTCAACCTCGCTGCATATTTCGCAGGTCAGACAGAGGGCTTCTCTTGCTCAGTAGTGAATGGCAACGTAGCTTCTGCTTCGGTAGAAGGCAAAACGCTCACCGTGAAGGGACTCGCTGCCGGAAGCACATCGCTCACCGTAACAGCTGCTGATGGTACCAGACAGACCGTAGTTGTGACCGTTAGAAAGAGTGCCGGTAACAATGGTTGGATGTAATTGGATGTAATATGAAGATATTTGCTTTCCTGTCGCTTTTCTTCCTGGCTTTGCCTGTTACGGTGAATGCGCAGGAGGAACTGCTGAAGTTTGAGCATCCGCTTATCGATGCGGGTACGATGACCGAGGACGATGCGCCTCGCACCTTCACCTTCGTGGGTAAGAATGTGAGCAAGAAGATACTGCACATCACACAGGTGAGAACCACCTGTGGATGTACCAGTTCTTATGTCAAGGGCGATGTGATGAAGCCTGGCGATACCTGTCAGGTGCAGCTCACCTTCACGCCTAACCGCTATCCGGGCACCATCAATACGGGTGCTTATCTCTATCTGAAAGAGGTAGAGGGACAGCCTGCCGTTAAGCTTGCCTTAACGGGAAAGGTGCTGCCGGGTGCTGACCAGTGGGCACGCTATCCGCACAAGATGGGCGCACTCAGACTGAAACAGGCGAAGGCAAGTATCACAGAGGTAAAGCCGGGCACAGAGCCTGAGGCACGCATCCTTTGCGGAAACAGCGGCGACAAGCCGCTCCGTATATCCAGCCTCCTTCTTCCTCCTTATGCCCGTCTTACAACAGAGCCTGAGGTGATAGAACCGGGTGATGAGGCTGACCTCGTCATCACCATCATAGCCGATAAGATTCCGGCTACGATGCCCGAATCCTTCACCTTCCCTGTTATTCTGGAGGGCTTGGATGCCCGTCCGTCTGACAGAACGATACAGGTCGTTGTAAAGTTAAAAAGGTAAAAGGGAAAAAAAGTAAAAAAGAAAAAAATACCAAGACAATGAAATATTTGAAAAAACTCTTCACCCTCCTGGTGATTGCTTTGTTTGCCTGCGGCTTTGCAGCCTGCAGCAGCGATGATGAGGAACCGGAGGAGCGTTCTCTGGAAGTTACACCTGCCAATCTTCATGGCACATGGGAGTTGGCTGAGTGGAACGGTGAACCTCTTGCTGAGGGCACATACTGCTACATCGTTTTCAACCGCAAGGACCAGACTTTCGAGATGTATCAGAAGTTTGACAGTATGTATGGTCGCCATATCACCGGTTCGTTCGCTATCGAGAACGATCCATACCAGGGTTACATCATCAGCGGAAGCTATGATAACGGTAAGGGCGACTGGAACCAGAGTTATCTCGTAACCCGCCTCCTGGCATCGGGTTCCATGATATGGACCGCCAAGAACGATGTTACCGACATCTGCCGCTACAAGCGTTGCAATGAGGTTCCTGCTAAGATACTCAAGGATTGTAAAGATCTCACTGAAGAATAAAAAAAAAGAGCGAATTATCTGCAAATTCTGCGGATTATTCGCTCTTTTTTTGTATCTTTGCCCTCAAACTTATCATCGGGTTCAAAGTTTAAGGATATGATATTAACGATTACAGGTTCAGACAGCACCGGAGGCTCTGGTGTGCAGGCGGACATCAGGACGATTGCCGAGTTGGGCGGTTATGCTGTTTCGGCAATAACCAGCATCACTGTGCAGAATACGCTCGGTATTCAGGAGTTCTTCGATATTCCTGCCGAGATTGTTTCGGGGCAGATTGAGGCTATCATGAACGATGTGCAGCCTGATATTGTGAAGATTGGTATGATACGCAGGGTGGAAACGCTGAATGTGGTCATCGATGCGCTGACCAAATACCGTCCTGCCCATATCATCTATGCCCCTGCCATCTGGTCGAGCCAGGGCGATGCGCTGATGACGGAAGATGTGGTGAGCCAGATCAAATACCGTCTGCTGCCGCTCTGTTCTGTCGTCGTGTCACGCAAGAAGGAGAGCGACATCATTCTTCAGAATTCCAAACTGCTGAGCCTTGCCGAAAAGCAGGGGCTCCGGATCTATCGCCTCGACAATGCCAATTCGCATGGTCTCATCAACCGTTTCTCTTCAGCTCTTGCCGTCTATCTGAATCAGGGCAAGAAGATGGAGGAGGCGTTGGCGATGGCGCAGGATTTCATCAATGTAGAACTCGTGCGCCAGAGCAATCTGCAGGGCAGGAGTTCCGAGCTTTACAACCAGTTTATCTCGCAGGTGAATAACTTCTGCCGCACTTATAGCGATGTTCATTTCTATGCCGACCAGTTGAATGTGAGTGGCCGTTATCTGGCTCAGGTTACCCGCCGTATCTCCGGCAAGACCCCGAAGGCAATCATCGATGAATACATCGTGAAGGAGATAGAGCGCGAGCTTTCTACCACTACGCATACGGTTCAGGAGATAGCCAATACCTTCGGTTTCTCATCCCAGGCTCATCTCACCAAGTTCTTCAAGAAGATGAGAGGGGTAACGCCTTCTGCTTTCAGGCAACCAAAACCTGTTGATTAAAATGAGGCCATGTTTAGCCATCTTTGCCATGGCTATCGTTGAATTCTCTTGTTTGTTTTGCAACACTAAGATAAGTGAATTCTTCGACATGACAAAATCCTGGGCAACTTTTTGTTGCTCAGACACTTAAAAAGTTTAATTTATAATAGTGTTGCGGAATTAATGTAAAATAATAACAAAACATGAAACGTACTTTTTTCGCATTTCTTTCCCAATGCCTGCTTGTCATCATTATACTGACATCATGCAGTGACGACCAAACCGATCTCTCCCCTGATATTAATACCCCGATTACCGGTTATTGGCAAATAGCCGATGGTGACATCAATGGCGATGGTGCCATTCAGGGCATCGTGGTACACAGTGACGAGACTGTCAGCGAATGGTTATATACCGGTGAAACCGCTAATCCTTATCACCTGGGTTTTAAAACAGGTAAATGGAGCGTGAACGGCAACCACTACGAGATGCAACTTCCTATCAGTAATGGCGCCTATTATAATGTGACAGTGGCGGGAAACAATGACAGAACAATGTATCTTGCGTATAAAGGAAAAACATCCGTAGTGCCTTTCTATAAGCTGACATCCCTCCCTGGAAATGGAAACGAGATGATTAGCGAACTTGAGGGCATGAAAATGTCGGGTTACACGATGGCTGACATCACGGGTTATTGGGAACAGGATAACGAGAACGGCACAGGCTTCTATATCGATAATGAAGGAAACATCTCTGATTTGACATGTTTGTATGGTGTGGAAAAATATTATTCCGTGGAATATCATTCGGCAGAGGTGATACTTAATGGCAATAGCTGTGTCATCTCTTCTTTGGGTTCACAATGGATGGTGTATGCCGTAGGCAGCAACTCATTACTTGCCATTGACCGCAATAACAACAGTCAGCTAGTGGAACACTTCGTGAAGAAAGATGTTCCTGATGAGATGATGCGAGCCGACGAGATCATGAAGGCCCCTGTGCCTGCAGGACTGCTTGGCAAGTGGGAAACCATCCACTATACGCGCATGATCAATGGTGAGAATGTTACCGATATTGACATTCTCAATGGTGATGATTGGAACAAGCAGTTTTACCACACATTAGCTTTTTCAGAAAATCACAAAATAAGCAAATGGGATAGGTTTGGAAGTCAGCTCTACGACCAATGCTTCATGTTGAAGGGTGACAACATCACTATTGCAGGAGACTTGACCAATCTCCTTTTCCCAAAATACAGTTATACAGAAACATGGACCATAAGCGACAAGACTGAAAACAGTATGAAGCTTACGCGCGAGCAAGATAATACAACAGAATGTTATACTTATAAACGAAAATAATTTCAATGAAACATATCATAACAGTCGTTATCATGATGTTGTTGCCTATGTGGACAACAGCCCAAAACGAAAGTCGCCACGTGTCTGTCATTCCACATGCAGGCGTAACAATAGCCAAGATGAATGGCGCTGCACTAACGGTAGCAGAGAAATGGAAAGCCGGATATACTGTTGGAGCAAGCGTTGAGTTTCCTTTGTCGCAGAATTTTTCTCTGCTTACGGGAGCTGACTTCAGCCTGATAGGTACTGGACTTGAGAAACAGAAAGAGAAATATGCGTCTGCCGATGAAAAACTTGACGTGACATATCTCTCCGTGCCTCTGCAAATCAAGACATACTTCTCTGGTGTGAAAGGATTGGCTGCACATATTGGTGTGCAGGCTGGCATACTCCTCTCGGCAAAGGATAAGATGACTATACACAGCATACGCACGATGAACCTCGGCAACGACGTATCATCAATGTACCTATGGGAATCGTACAAAGAGAAGAAATCGGAGGATGTAAGCAGCAAATTCCGCAATGTTGTTATTGGCATTCCCCTTGGAGTGAGCTACGAATGGCGACATATCACCCTCGACGCCTCCTATTGTTTCGAACTGCGACAGGCTATCAGTCTGAAGACAGACAACCCCGGTGGCTGGGGCTTCAACAACTCTCCAACGGCACGCAACTATGCCATATATATCACGGCAGGATATAAGTTCACGCTATAGATAGAAAGGCGCACCCGACAAACCCTGTGGAAGGCTTAGTTGCAGATTTGAGGGTTAATATGTAGATAGCATTATGCGTAAAAATCCCTCATTGAGGGATTATTTGTATCTTTGCTGCAGTTTTAAATGATTAATTTTGCACTCAATTCTTAATAGTAACAATATGAAAAAAAAAAATTATACGATTTCTGAAAGTAGCAATTTTTTGTACGGTTTGTGTGCTATATAATGCATGCTCATGCCTGATAGGAAATCCTGGTGAGGACGTGTATTATCAAGATGTTAAGGTTATAAATAAATCAGGGGAAACGATCTATGCTGCAGATTTTATGTTTGGGGATACTACTCTTTTAACACCAAAACATGTGTTTAAGATGTTTGATCCTAGAATATTGCGAGAAGCATACAATGATAGTTGTTTTATAGGGAAAATAGCAATTCCGGAAACAGAAGATGAAGCTAATAGTCTATACCAAGTGATAATATTTAAACAAAGTACTATTGATAAATATTCCAAAGAAGAGTTGATAGAAAAAAATATTTTTGATAAAAGGTATTTATTGAACTACAATGAATTAAAGAAGGTAAATTTTAAAATGACCTATTCGGGGGATTAATCTTATTCAAGTTTCGCAAGTGAGGGAATTGATTGAAGTTAAAGAAGTTATCACTCCCTACGGTCGTTCGGGAAGTGAAGAGACAATAGTCTTCTTTCGTAAAACGTAGGACATTTGTCCCTTAACTTCCCTCTAACTTCCCTAACTTCCCTTAACTTCCCCACATGCGAAAGTTCAGTAGTTAATAGTTGATAGTTTATAGCAATCTTGCTAACGGCTACGCCCTATCAACTATTAACTATAAACTATTAACTTTTTCATTGGGGGTTAACAGGGTTAACAGTTAACAGCTGTTTTTTGCATCCTCCCCCTCCTTTATACCTATAAGTAACTGTTCAAAATTAATTTTACAAATATGAATAATTCACGAATAAGTTCGTACCCACAGAGGCCAAGGCCCTGTTCGTACAATAGAAAAGCGAGTCCGTAGTCTCGTAATCTATCGGTCTTATCCATTTGCCCTTAAGTATACGCCAAAGAATCTCGGCAGGATTAAGTTCTGGAGAATAAGGTGGAAGATAGACGAGGAACAATCCTCTATTCTCCCAAATTTTCCTCAGTTCTTTCACCTTCCGATTTCTATGAACAGAAGCATTGTCCAAGACAATTACAGTCTTCTTCGTGACATTGAAAGAGAATCTGTCAAGATAGTCCACAATCTTGTCTGCGTTGATGGACTCTTTTGTGGTAAAGCCTTTATATTGGTTCCTTTTGGTAATCATACCAAAGATATTAAGCCGGGCAGCTTTCTCGGATGGGATGTAAACATCCTCATTCTTGAATTGCCAGCCATATGGAACATATCCATTTGTACAGACATGGCTTTCGTCGGCATAATATAGCACAAGTTCCCCTTTGGAATCAAGTTCTTCAAGTTCTTGCAACTTCTCTTTCTTGTATGCGTAGAGCTGCGGTGAGGGTTTGCCCCTTGGGCGTTTTCTTATACGCTTATATCTTGCACCAATGTTTCTAAAAAACGTTTGAAGGTAATGTCACTGGCTTCTTTGCCAGTCGCATTCTGCCATGCCTCACGTGCTTTAGACACGCTTTGACGGTCTTCCTCAATTGCCTTGCGGACTGCTTCTTCATCAGAACAATCCATAATAGGCTTTCGACCCTGACCAGGACGTGTCTCCAAGCCTTTGATGCCATTTTCTTCATAACGTTTTACCCATGCGTAGACAGTAGGTACAGTCACCTCAAGCATTTCTGCTATTTTGGGAGCTGATTTACCTTCTGACTTCAGCAATATGGATTTGCATCTGATACGAAAACTATGAGTAGGGCCATTATGATAGCCTTTCTCTAATTTGAGGCGATCAACCTCTGATAATTCAAGTACTTTTATTGGTTTCATAATTCTACTTTTTCTATAAAACGGAAAATGAACCATATTAGTACTGATATATATAAATAATTTAGATCACTTACTTATAATAATAAATATATATATACTTATTTTTATATGTGAGTAGAGGGAAGTATGCATTTTTGGGGTGTTAACTGTTAACCCTGTTAACCCCTGGCTGTTTTCCTTACCCATCTTGTGTTCCTTCTTAAGATAGCTAAGTGCCTTATATGAAGACAGATAAGTGCCATCAATGATGACCGGCAGGAGGCTTGAATGATGCCTCATGAGGGCGATAATCTGCCATCATGCAGGCTGTTTTTATTCCCTCCCGATGCATTTTTTAGTGCATCCCGATGTATTTTTCATTCCCTCGCGATGCAAAAAATAGTGAGTTTCGAGCCGAAAAGCTATGACTTTCGCATCAAAAAACTATGAGTTAGTTTTTTTACACATAGATAAACCTCTCTCTTGCAGAATCGCCAGCGAAGCTTTTTTACAGCTTTGCTGGCGATTTCTCTGTATATAATCTTACTCAATCATGTTCTTGAGTATCCATTTCCTGAAGAATGGGTCTTCTATATTCCATAATCGAAATTTTTCGTTACGAAATTTTTCGCTAAGATACAAAAAATGTAGAAGTTCGGGAGGTGAACTCCTCTCGGTTTCTCTTAGCAGTACAATCTGTGTACTGCTTTATATATTCAGGAATATCTCTTATATATTTGCGAATCTCTCTTTATACAAAATGACTCAATGTTTGCAGAAAATGGAATATTTTTCTGCTATTTCGCTGAAAAATGTTTCCTTTGCAGCCGTAATTGAATAAAAATATAAGAATTATGACAGAAAATAGACAAGAATTGAACCGCAACTTGGCTCAGATGCTCAAGGGTGGTGTGATTATGGACGTAACAACTCCAGAACAGGCAAAAATCGCAGAGGCAGCAGGTGCATGCGCAGTAATGGCGCTGGAACGTATTCCAGCTGATATCCGTGCAGCAGGTGGTGTTTCACGTATGAGCGACCCTAAGATGATCAAGGGTATTCAGGAGGCTGTTTCTATCCCTGTAATGGCTAAGTGCCGCATCGGTCACTTCGCTGAGGCTCAGATTCTTCAGGCTATCGAAATCGACTATATTGACGAGAGCGAGGTGCTCTCTCCAGCTGATAATGTTTATCACATCGACAAGACTCAGTTCGACGTGCCATTCGTTTGTGGTGCCAAGAACCTGGGCGAGGCGCTCCGCCGTATTGCTGAGGGTGCTACCATGATCCGTACCAAGGGTGAGCCAGGAACAGGTGATGTGGTTCAGGCTGTTACCCACATGCGTATGATGCAGAGCGAAATCCGCCGCCTGGTTTCTATGAGCGAGGATGAACTTTACGAGGCAGCCAAGCAGTTGCAGGCTCCTTACGACCTGGTGAAGTATGTTCACGAGAACGGCAAGTTGCCAGTGGTTAATTTCGCTGCCGGTGGTGTGGCTACTCCAGCTGATGCTGCCCTGATGATGCAGCTCGGTGCCGAGGGTGTATTCGTAGGTTCTGGTATCTTCAAGAGCGGTAATCCTGCTAAGCGTGCCCAGGCTATCGTGAAGGCTGTTACCAACTACAATGATCCTAAGATGTTGGCAGAGTTGAGCGAGGACCTCGGTGAGGCAATGGTAGGTATCAATGAGCAGGAGATTGCTTTGCTCATGGCTGAAAGAGGTAAATAATAATAAATGAGATAACAGATAAAGGCCCCTCCTGAACAAGAAGGGGCTTTTATATTAGATAAGTATGTTATGAGAATAGCAGTATTAGCTTTACAAGGCGCTTTTGCTGAGCACAGACAGAAGTTGGCTCAGTTGGGCGTGGATAGTTTTGAGGTTCGCCAGTTGAAGGATTGGGACCAGCCTAAGGATGGCTTGATTATTCCGGGCGGTGAGAGTACCACCCAGGCGAAACTCTTGAATGAACTGGGATTGATGGAGCCTGTGAAGGAGGCGATTGCTGCCGGCTTGCCAGTTTATGGTACCTGTGCCGGTTTGATTCTTCTTGCCAAGAAGATTGAGGGCGAGCCTAGTCAGCGCATAGCTTCGATGGACATCACGGCTTTGAGAAATGCCTACGGTCGCCAGTTGGGCAGTTTCTACATCGAGGCTCCGATGAAGGGCATCGAGGGCAACATCCCAATGACTTTCATCCGTGCTCCTTATATTAAAGAGGTGTGGGGAGATGCTGAGGTTCTGGCGGAAGTAGATGGCAAGATTGTGGCTGCCCGTCAGGGTAACCAGCTCGTTACCGCCTTCCATCCTGAATTGAACGAAAGTCTGGAGATTCATAAGTATTTTCTGGGGATGTGCAGCAAGTAGGCTTCATCCTAAGATGAAACTTATTTCGTTGGCCGATGAAACAGGCTTCATGGGCACATGAAGCTATATTGCAAAGTATCTTAGGATACATTGCCAAGTATCTTAAGATACATGAGCAAGTATCCTAAGATACTTTTTTATTGATAGCGGACTATCTAATTCAAAAAGGTTTTCTTCATATCGGCCGACCCACTTTTGGGGTTCATAACTTTGAACATATTCCTGTTGTTCAGCCAAGACTTGCAATATCACTTTTTCATCAACCATAATTGCTCTATTTGAGGATTATTTCTTACTTTTTGGTAAAAGTGCAGTAAAGTCTTTAATACCAGCAGGTTACCATTCTTATACTTTGCTAAAATGCATATTTTCGTCCTCTAAACTTTGCTAAAATGCATGTTTTCGTTCTTCAAACTTTGCTAAAATGCATATTAGGCATGAATGTTGTGTCTGATACTTTTTTCCGATAAATGTTTGCCGTTTACAAATATTCATCGTATCTTTGCATTATGAAATCTTCGTTACGTAAAACTCATAATGATGTAAATGCTTATGGTACAGTTAAATCCTTTTGTATTTAAAAAGCTGTTGCAGAGTTCATGTAGATGGGGCTGTGGGCCTGTTGAGTGAGCGAAACAATGTGCCTGAGTGAACTCAATGAGCCGTCCGAATAAGCCTACTGATATGATTGAACAAGCTTACAAATACGACTGAGTAAGTGAAAGAATACGTTTGCTCAGGTTCAAGAAGTCGGAATATCAGGTTCAAGGAGGCTGTTTCTAAGAGATTCCCACTAGGCTCAGCAGCTCTGCTGAGCCTAGTCAGCAGGTCTGCCGACTGCAGTCAGCACATCTGCCGAGCCTAGTGGCAACACCCTATAATCGTACAACCACACACCTTTTAGTTGTACGATAATAACCGTTTATAACAACTCCGGAAGCTGGAAGAGCTTCACGCTGTTGCTGCCTTTGATGAGGATGTAATGGTCGTGAGGCTGGTTCGCCTTGAGTGCTTCCTTCACTTCCTCTACATTCTGGAACTTGCGGTAGCTGCATGGAATATCCTTGAATTCATCGCCTACCAGCCATACATTCTCCAGACCGGCTGCCTGCAGCTGGTCTACTACCTTCTGGTGCTCCTCGTGGCTCACTTCGCCGAGCTCGCCCATCTGTCCGAGAATCGCCATCTTATGAGGCACATCCATCACGCGGAAGTTCTCGATGGCGGCTGCCATGCTTGATGGGTTGGCATTGTAGGCATCTACCACCAGCTTGTTGTGCGCCGTCTCTTCCAACTGCGAACGGTTGTTGCTTGGGATGTAGTTCTCCAGGGCATGATCTATCTGCTGAGGCTTCACATCGAAATGAAGACCGATGGTGATGGCGGCAAGCATGTTGTCGATATTGTAAGAGCCGATGAGATGGGTTTGAACCTCATGCCAGTCGAAACTCTCGGTGCGCCAGCGGAACTTCAGGAAAGGAGCGCAGGAGATGACTTCTCCCCATACATCGCAGTTTTCGTCCTTGCCGTAGGTGATGAGGCGGTTGATGTTGCGCTGCTCGGCCATCTGGATCAGATGCTCGTTGTCTGCATTGATGAAGACGAGGGCATCGTTGGCTGCGAGGTAATCATAGAGCTCTCCCTTGGTCTTCTTCACACCTTCGAAACTGCCGAATCCCTGCAGGTGGGCACGGCCTACGTTGGTAATCATACCGCAGGTTGGCTCCACGTATTCCACGAGTTTTCGGATGTCACCAGGATGGGAAGCACCCATCTCTACAACAGCAATCTCGTTTTCCGGAGAGAGACGGAAGAGCGTCTTTGGTACGCCTACATCATTATTGAAGTTGCCCTGGGTGAACATCACGTTGAACTTCTCGCCGAGAACGGCAGAGACGAGTTCCTTGGTGGTGGTCTTGCCGTTGGTTCCGGTGATGCCTACCACAGGAATATCGAAGTGGCGGCGATGCTCACGGGCTAGTTCCTTGAAGGTGGTGAGGCAATCCTCTACGAGGATGTAGCGCTCGTCTCCCTCCTTGGCATACTCTTTTTCATCTACAATCACATAGGCACAGCCTTTCTCCAAAGCCATGTCGGCAAACTTGTTGCCATCAAACGATGCGCCCTTCAAAGCCAGGAAGATGCTGCCCTCTGGGCAGTCGCGGCTGTCAGTGGTAATCACTGGGTGCGCTTGGTAAATCTGATAGAGTTCTGAAATATCCATAGTCTATAACTGTTATTTTGGGTGCAAAAGTAATCTAAATTATGGACATAACAAACAATTTTCCCAAAAAATGATGGTAATCTCGATAATTCTTTCTATTTTTGCAGAAAATATTCAAGTAATCTTTGGAAAGTGAGGTCGGAATGGGCGCAAACATAGAAAGAGATAAATTAAAAACGAGGAAAGACAAGCTAGCTGGTTATTTCTTCGATATCTCCAAACTAAGTTTTGGAGCGATGGTTTTGGGTGGGCTTACGCCAATGATAACAGGAGAATTCGATTATATGAATCTTCTGTATGTTTTATTTGGTGTGTGCATGACAATTTTGTTTGCAATAGTAGGTAATCGAATTTTAAAATATTAAGAAAATGGAAACAATGATTTTGATATTTGGAATAGGCACTTTAATAGGTGGTGGTATTTTGCTTTGGACATATACTGAATCAGGGAAGAAATGGCTAAAAAGTTTATAGTATGAGTTATTTAGCGTTATTTTTTATGATAACTTCTATTGTTGTTATTGCTCTTATAGCTTGGAGTTATACAACGTCGGGCGAAAAGTGGCTTAAGGAGTTATAATCCGATGGAATATACAATCAATATCAAGGGGCACTTGATGGATTTGAGTACCCCTCAGGTGATGGGCATCCTGAATGTTACGCCCGACAGTTTCTACTCTGGCAGTAGAAAACAGACAGAAATGGAGATAGCTCAGAGAGCTAATCAGATTATAGAAGAAGGTGGAAGCATCATCGATGTGGGTGCTTTCTCCACCCGTCCCGGTGCCGATGAAGTATCGGAAGAGGAGGAGGGAAGGCGCCTGAAGTTTGCTCTCGACATCGTTCGCAGAGAGCAGCCGGATGCTGCCGTCTCCGTAGATACCTATCGCCCAACTTTGGCACGTAAGTGTATCGAGGAGTGGGGAGCTGACATCATCAACGATGTATCAGAAGGTGGAATCACAGGTATCACCAATGTACCGCTGGAGCAGAGACAGGAGGAATATCCAGAAATGTTCCGGTTGGTGGGCGATCTGAAGGTACCTTATATATTAACGTCGGTGCAGCCTACGCTCGAAACGATGATGAAGGGCTTTGCCAGAGAGGTACAGCAGTTGCGTGACCTGGGAGCCAAGGACATCATCCTCGACCCAGGCTTCGGCTTTGGCAAGAATCTCATCCAGAATTATCAGATTTATAATGAGATGGAGAAGTTGAACGTGATGGAACTTCCGGTTCTGGTAGGCATCTCCCGCAAGAGTATGATACAAAAGCTGCTGGGTGGAGATGCTACGACATCGCTTAATGGAACTTCCGTGCTCGACACCATCGCTCTGATGAAGGGCGCCAGCATCCTCAGAGTGCACGATGTGAAAGAAGCTGCTGAGGCTGTGAAGATAATAGAAGCAATGAAGGAGGGACGCACATGATAGAATTTGGCATCAAAGACTTTCTCGATATTCTCCTGGTAGCCTCGCTGCTGTTCTATGTTTATCGTCTGATGAAGGAATCGCGCTCACTGAACATCTTCGTGGGCATCATGCTCTTCGTTCTTATCTGGCTCTTTGTGAGTCAGATACTGGAAATGCGTCTGTTGGGTTCTATCCTGGATAAACTGGTGAGCGTGGGAGTTATTGCCCTCATCGTCATCTTTCAGGAGGATATCCGTAGATTCCTCTATGAGATAGGTTCGCAGAAAGGTATGCGCCGGCTGGTTCGCTTCTTCCACTCCAGCAAGGAGAGCCAGAAGGAGGCTAACAAGGAGACCATCATGCCGATTGTGATGGCGTGTATGAGTATGGCGAAGAAATACGTAGGTGCTCTTATCGTTATAGAGCGAGGCGTTCCACTGAAGGACATTATGGATACGGGTGAGGAGATAGACGCCAAGATTAACCAGCGGCTGATAGAGAATATTTTCTTCAAGAATTCGCCGCTTCATGATGGAGCCATGGTGGTGAGCAATAAGCGCATCATGGCAGCCGGATGTATTCTGCCTGTGAGTCATAACCTCGATATTCCGAAGGAACTGGGACTCCGCCATCGTGCCGCTCTCGGAATATCACAGAGCAGTGATGCCATCGCCGTCATCGTATCCGAGGAGACCGGACGAATCAGCGTGGCCATCAAGGGCGAGTTCAAACTCCGACTCTCTGCCGAGGAACTGGAAAGCATCCTTACTCTGGAGATGATATAAGTAAAGTGAAGAGTGAAGAACGAAGAGTGAAGAATTCATCACTTTTCCTGCTACGTAAACCTTTACGACATGAATAATCTCCCGATTTAGCTTTTTTTACACATTTTAATCGCTGCTATTTCAAAGAAAATGTGTACTTTTGCAAAGTCGATGTGGCAAAAAGGTGAAAAACAAGATAACATCGCCTTACACTTTGACAGATCTACTTAGGAAACAACAAAATATATAAAATATTAAAAAGTAAAATGGATTTATTACAGCAAATCGTAGCTCGCGCTAAAGCTGACAAGCAGCGCATCGTGCTCCCTGAAGCAGAAGAGGAGCGTACATTGAAAGCAGCCGATAAAGTTTTGGCTGATGATCTCGCAGACATCATCCTCATCGGTAACCCTGCCAATATTAAGAATCTCGCAGCTCAGTGGGGTCTTAACAACATCGACAAGGCTACTATCGTTGATCCACAAAACAACCCTAAGACTGAGGAGTATGCTGAGAAGCTCGCTGAACTTCGCAAGAAGAAGGGCATGACTGTAGAGCAGGCTCGTGAACTCGTAACTAAGAACAACCTCTACCTCGGTTGTATGATTATCAAGACTGAGGGTGCTGACGGTCAGATTTCTGGTGCATTGAGCACTACTGGCGATACTCTCCGTCCAGCTCTTCAGATTATCAAGTGCACTCCAGGTATCACTTGCGTAAGTGGTGCTATGTTGCTCATCACAGACCAGAAGCAGTATGGTCAGGATGGCATTGTAGTAATGGGTGACGTTGCTGTAACTCCAAACCCTACAGCAGACCAGCTTGCTCAGATTGCCTATACTACAGCTCATACAGCTCAGTCAGTGGCAGGTATTGCTGATCCACAGATTGCCATGTTGAGCTTCTCTACAAAGGGTAGCGCAAAGGATGCTATCAACAAGGAGACTGGCAAGAGCGTTTATATCATTGACAAGGTAAAGGATGCCGTAGCTATTGCTAAGGAGAAGTTCCCAGAGCTTCATCTCGATGGTGAACTTCAGGCAGATGCAGCCCTCGTTCCTGAGGTAGCTGCCAAGAAGGCTCCAGGTTCTGACGTAGCTGGTAAGGCTAACGTATTGGTAGTTCCAAACCTCGAGGTTGGTAACATCGGCTACAAGCTCGTTCAGCGCTTGGGTGGTGCCATCGCTATCGGTCCTATCCTTCAGGGTATTGCCCGTCCTGTTAACGATCTTTCTCGTGGTTGCTCTGTAGATGACATCTACTACATGGTAGCTATCACAGCTTGCCAGGCACAGGACGCTAAGAAGGCTTAATTCAACATTCAACATTTAACATTCAACATTTAACATTATGAAAGTATTGGTTCTGAACTGCGGTAGTTCATCTATCAAGTACAAATTATATAATATGGACGATGAGTCTGTATTGGCACAGGGTGGTGTAGAGCGTATCGGTCTTGATAACGCTTTCATCAAGGTGAAATTGCCTAACGGCGAGAAGAAGCAGATCATGCACGACATGCCTGACCACAAGGAAGGTGTGAACTTCGTGTTCAAGTGCTTGCTCGACCCGGAAATCGGCGCTATCAAGGATTTGAAAGAAATCGATGCTGTAGGACACCGTGTCGTACAGGGTGGTGACAAGTTCAAGGAGAGCGTTATCGTTGACAAGAGCGTAGAGGATGGTATCGAGGAACTTTGCGACCTCGCTCCTGTTCACAACGCAGGTCACCTGAAGGGTATCCGTGCCGTTGACTCATTGATGCCTGGCACTCCTCAGGTTTGCGTATTCGACAACGCATTCCACAGCACAATGCCTGACTACGCTTACCTCTATGCAATTCCTTACGAGTTGTACGAGAAGTATCACGTACGCCGTTATGGTTTCCACGGAACATCTCACCGTTATGTTTCTAAGCGTGTTTGCGAGATTCTCGGTCTCGACCAGAACAACTCTAAGATCATCACTTGCCACATCGGTAACGGTGGCTCTGTAGCTGCTGTATTGAACGGTAAGGTATTGGATACTTCAATGGGCTTGACCCCATTGGCTGGTTTGATGATGGGTTCACGTTGTGGTGATATCGATGCTTCTGCCGTTACCTACTTGATGGAGAAGTTGAACATGAAGCCACAGGAGATGGCTGACTTCCTGAACAAGAAGAGTGGTGTGCTCGGTATTACAGGTATTTCTTCTGATATGCGCGACATCGAAAAGGCAGCTAACGAGGGTAACGAGAAGGCTCAGTTGGCTCTCCGTATGTATGAGTATCGTATCAAGAAGTACATCGGTGCTTACACAGCAGCTATGGGTGGCGTTGACGCTATCGTATTCACAGCTGGTGTTGGTGAGAATCAGACCGATCTCCGTGAGGAAGCTTGCAAGAACCTGGAGTATCTTGGCATCAAGATCAATAAGGAGGTTAACGACAAGGTTCGTGGTGAGGAAGCTATCATCTCTACTGACGACAGTAAGGTGAAGGTAGTTGTAGTTCCTACCGACGAGGAGATTGTTATCGCTCGCGATACAATGGAGTTGGTTGCTAACAAGTAATCATACGCTATATATAATAAGGTGAAGACTAGAAACATAAGTGAATGGTCTTCACCTTTTTAAATTTTTAGAATTATGAAAACAAAGATTGTAACTTTCGGAGAAATATTGCTTAGAATTTCTAAGCCTGGTTATCAACGTTTATTTCAGGGACATCATATGTTTGGCAATTATGGTGGCAGTGAGGCTAATGCAGCCATCTCTTTGGCTTATTTAGGCGATAATGTAGAGTATGTAACCCGTGTGCCATACGGTGAGATGGGTGAGGCGGCGTTGATGCATCTCAGAGAGTACGGTCTGAATGTTTCTCATGTTGTGCGTGGCGGCGAACGTCTCGGAACTTATTATTTCGAAGAGGCAGTAGCAATGCGCAATTCCCGTGTGGTTTACGACCGCAAAAATTCTTCTTTCTATACGCTGAAGCGCGGAATGGTGAAATGGGAAAAGGTGCTGGCTGATGCTGCCGTATTCCATTGTTCCGGCATTACCTGTGCTATCAGCCGCGATGCGATGGAGTCAACTATGGATGCCATCAAACTTGCTGTTTCTGACGGGTTGACCATTGCCTGCGACATCAATTACCGTAAGAATCTCTGGGGATATGGTCTGGAACCTCATGACGTGCTATTCCAGATGATGCAGTATAGCGACATCATCTTTGGTGACCAGAATGAGTGGGAGGTAGCCAGCGGTGTGCCTCATATTCCTTTCGAGGCTTTGGATGCAGACTATGAGATTGACAAGGAGGCTTATCAGAAGTATTTCCGCAAGATGCATCAGCTCTTCCCTAAGTGTAAGAAGATGCTGATGGCGGTAAGAAATCAGATTGCCAGCAGTCATCATACCTTGAGCGGCTTGCTCTATGATGCTGTAGAAGATCAGCTCTATACTACAAGAATCTATGATATTGAGCCGATTGTTGATCCGATGGGTGTAGGCGATGCCTTCGTTGCTGCCTATATTCACGCACATCAGAAGTGGGGCGACAAGAACCAGTATTGCCTGGATTTCTCGCTGTCGGCTAGTGCCATCAAGAATACGATTCCGGGCGATCAGAACCTGGTAAGTGAAGAGGAAATCATCTCGAACATGACTTCTTCGGGAGGAAGAATCCAGCGTTAAGAATAAGTAATAAGAGTACTTGGCAATAATAAAGGGCAACCTGTTTGGGCTGCCCTTTATTATTATCGTTTGTTTTGTTCTTGTTTTTTTTGCTTTTACGGTTGGCTTTCGCCTTCCACATATTCTTCCATAAACATGTGTTCGCCATCAAACACGGCATAGGTGAACTGCCATATCCAGTCGCCCAGAATCATCAGTCGGGTCTTTTTGCTCAACATCAGATCCAGTTCAATGTGGCGATGGCCGAACATGAAGTAATCTATATCCTTGTGGCCTTGCATATACTGTTTGGCAAAGCGCACCAGGAACTCCTTCTTTTCGCCCATATAAGGCTCTTCCTTTCCGTCAGCACGTTTCAGTCGGCTATGCTTAGCCCAGTTCAAGCCCAAAGCCATTCCCCAGCGAGGATGAATCGCATTAAGGAGGCGTTGGCAAGTATGATTCTGGAACATTCTTTTCAGAAACTTGAATTTCTTGTCTGGGTCACCCAGTCCGTCTCCATGTGCCAGATAGAATACTTTATCGTATATCTCTATGGTCTGAGGCTTGTAATGTACGGTAACGCCACACTCTTCCTCCAGGTAGCCATAGGTCCAAAGGTCGTGGTTACCCGTAAAGAAATGTACTTCCACTCCCATATCGGTCAACTCCGAGAGCTTACCTAAGAAGCGTGTATAGCCTTTTGGTACGACATATTTATATTCGTTCCAGAAGTCAAACATGTCACCCAGGAGATAAACTGCCGCAGCCTTCGTCTTGATGCTGTCCAGGAAACGGACCAGGCGGCGTTCTTGCATGCGGGCATGCGGAATGGCTAATGAGCCAAGGTGCGCATCTGAGAGGAAATATACATTTTTCATAAGCGATTCTTTTTAAATGAATAGTGAAGAATGAAGAGTGAAGAATTCAACGGCTTTGTCTTTATTCAAAACCGAGTTCTACGCGAGCTTCCTCGCTCATCATACTCTGATCCCAAGCCGGTTCGAATACAAGGTTCACATTGGCAGATTTTACGCCTTCCACGCTGTCTACCTTGCTTCTTACATCCTCCAGGATGAAGTCGGCAGCAGGGCATGAAGGGGCTGTGAAGGTCATGTCGAGATCTACGGTGGCATCGTCTTTCACATCTATTTTATAAATCATACCGAGGTCCCAGATGTTGACAGGAATCTCAGGGTCGTAAACGGTCTTAAGTACATCTACGATCTTTTCTTCTATCTTTGTCTTTTCTTCTTGTGTCATAATAATCTTTGTTTTTGCCTACAAAGATAATAATTATTGCAGACAAAACAAAAAGAAAAGCTGTTTTTTTCTTGCAGAAGGTCTAATATACCCCAAATAGACTACAATTTACCTTTATCGTGATATGAATAAAAGGCACCATCGGTTATGATGACATGGTCCATAAAGAAGAGACGCATGATTTCGCAGGCTTTGGCAATCTTCTGGGTAAGTACATCATCGGCTTTGCTTGGCTGAGGATTGTTGCTGGGATGATTGTGGCAGAAGGCGATAATGGTAGCGTTGTTGAGCACCGCTTCTTTTATGATGAGCCGGATGTCGGTTGCCGTTTCTGTAATGCCGCCTTTGGAGATGCAGCTCGCTTTGATGAGCTTGAAGTTCTGGTTCATCATCAGGAGCCATGCTTCCTCTGTATCTAAATCCTGCATCTTCGGAAGCATATAGTTGTAGATGGCAAGGGATGAGCCTAAGTCGGGACGTGTGCCAATCTTATCGAGAGCACGGCGCTTGCCCAGTTCGCAGGCTGCAAGAATGGTGATGGCTTTGGCGGGTCCCATTCCTTTATATTGCGTCAGTTCTCTGATGGACTTCTTTCCTAGCTGGTTCAGGTTGTTGTCGCAATCCTTCAGAATGCGTTTCATCAGGTCTACGGCACTTTCGTCAGTAGATCCCGAACCAATCAGAATACCTAAGAGCTCGGCATTGGATAAAGCTGAGGCTCCCAAGCGCTCCAGTTTCTCGCGGGGCTTGTCTTCTTCTGCCCAATTGGCAATGGTTAGTTTCTCTGCCATAATAATAACTGATTAGTAGATTATTATTGGCTTCTCTTTTTGCGGGGAAGTCTTATTTGTAGAAAGTCTTGTTGTATGCGCTGAATTCGCTCTGTCCCAGTACGCATCTCTTCCACCATGCAGAAAGAAATCCGCATCCGTAACCCATCAGCTGTGTGAAGGCAGCGCGAATGCTCAGCAAGCCTATCTTCACGCTGTGATTCTCTCTGCTGCTGTCGATAAACAGTGCGATGGTATAGAGAATGATGCCGGCGAGACCGATGCAGCCCAATGCTGCCATCGCATTGCCCAAGGTTGGGAATACGTGAACGGTGCCAAGCATGTATGGCAGGAAGCCGAAGAAGAGCAGAAGCAGCGTGCCTATTACACCCACGGTGAAGACCATAGGAAGGAGATGCACGAGTTTGAGACTCTCTGGATATTTCTTGTAGAGATTGATGCGGGCGATGCCACTGTTGTAGACCTGTCGCCAGAACTTGCGGAAGTCGGTGCGGCGCTTATGCCATACCCATGCTTCAGGGAACAGACGGCAACGGCAGCCTGCCTTGAAGATACGGATAGAGAAATCAATGTCCTCACCGAAACGCATATTAGAAAAGCCATTCAACCTGAGATAAACATCCCTGCGGATGCCCATGTTGAATGAACGGGGATAGAACTTATCCATCTTCTTCTTTCCGCCACGGATGCCACCGGTGGTAAAGAAAGAAGTCATGGAATAAGAAATGGCTTTCTGAGTATCTGTAAATGATGAGTGCGCCTTGTCGGGACCGCCGAAAGCATCGGCTGGCTCACGGCTCAACTCATCACTTACAGCCTTCAGATAACCTTCTGGCAAGACCACGTCGCTATCGAGTATCAGAAGATACTCACCCTTGGCGCGCTCGGCACCATAGTTGCGACTCTGGCCCGGACCAGAGTTCTCCTTATAGTAATAATGTATATCCATCATGTGCTCATATCGTTTGCACACCTCCTCGCAGGGAGTCTGTGAGCCATCCTCAACGATGACAACTTCGAAGTCTTTCTCTGATTGATGAGTCAGACTCTCTAAAAGTTCGTCCACTTCGTCAGGACGATTAAATACAGGTACTATGATGGAATATTTCATTCTTCTTACTATTAAGGGTTAGTTTTACTCAATAAGAGCACAATCTTCCTGTTGGAGGATGTATTACTCGCTTACACGACCGAGGTAGCTACCGTCACGGGTGTCGATCTGGATAGTCTCGCCTTCGTTGACGAACAAAGGAACACGAACCTCAGCACCAGTCTCCAATGTAGCAGGCTTTGTTGCGTTGGTAGCAGTATTACCCTTTACACCTGGCTCAGAGTGAGTAATCTTCAAAGTAGTCTTCACTGGCATTTCAGCCAAGAGGATAGTACCATCAGTTGTATCAGTAACCACCTCAACAACGTCACCCTCCTTCATGTACTGGCCACCAGTAACGTTCTCCTTAGCGATAGGCACCTGCTCGAAAGTCTCCTGGTTCATGAAGATGCAACCAGTAGCGTCCTCGTAGAGGTACTGGTAAGGACGGCGCTCAACGCGAACATCCTCCAATTTGAAACCTACCTGGAATGTACGTTCCAATACACGACCGTCGGCAACATTCTTCAATTTTGTGTTCATTACGGTGTTACCTTTACCTGGCTTTCTGTGCTGAAAGTCGATGCAAACCCATACTTTGCCATCCATGCGGATGCAAGTACCAATCTTAATTTCCTGTGAATTAATCATTTCTTGTTTATCTTGAATGTTATTACAATAATCTCAAAATCGAGTGCAAAGTTACGGCAAAAACATGAAAAATCAAAGGAAATATCGAAAAAAACATAAATATTTAAGCTAAATTTGGTAGTTTTCTTGGTTATTTCAGAAAATATGCGTAATTTTGCAGCCCAAAAAGGGCGTGTTTTGCACTTTTGTGAAGAATATTAATTAAAAAATAAATAAGAAAAATGAAAAGAACATTTCAGCCTCACAATCGTCGTCGCGTAAACAAGCATGGTTTTCGTGAGCGTATGGCAACAAAGAATGGTCGTCGCGTATTGGCTTCTCGCCGTGCTCATGGCCGTAAGAAGTTAACTGTATCTGACGAGCACCACGGAAAGTAATTCCGAGGAAAGATTCGTCTGTTGACGATGACATTAAAAGCAGCAAGGATGTATTCTTTGCTGCTTTTTGTTGTTTATAACGCCCCTTCCTTTTCTGAGATTGCTCTTTTGGGAACAAAGATGTTTTGTTTTTATATCATAAAATAGGTGGTGAGAGTGCAAAAACTTTCCTTTTTATTTTGTTCTTCCCCTAAATACTTGTATCTTTGCACCAAAAAATAATATATGACTTCATCAGAGTTTATAAATAAGTTTAAGAGTAAGTACCTTTGGGGGAATATCGGTGCCATGATTCTGGTGCTGGTGTTGCTCTGTGTCGGTGTCAAGTATGGCATCGATATCTATACCCATCATGGTGAGGCCATCCGTGTGCCGGATATTCGATATAAGAATATCGATGATGCTACACATATCCTCGACGATGCGGGATTGGAAATTGTTGTAACGGATACGGGATATGTCCGCTCTTTGCCGCCTGATGTCATTCTGGAGCAGACTCCGGTTTTCGGAGAAGTGGTAAAGTCGGGACATGTTATCTATGTTACCATCAATTCTGATCATTCTCCACGTATCACCATTCCTGATGTCATTGACAACAGTTCGTTGCGAGAGGCAATGGCTAAACTTACTGCTATGGGATTCAAACTGGGTACACCTGAATATATTCCTGGCGAAGAGGATTGGGTTTATGGTATCCTCGTTAAGGGTAAGCATGTTGTAGCTGGTGATAAGGTTTCTATCGATGATGTGCTTGTCATACAGGTTGGTAATGGTAAACGGAGCGTTGATGATTCTATCGATGTGGTAGATCCGGTTTATCACGGCGAAGAAGATGTGATGGAAGGCGAAGGTGACATGAGCGGAGAAACTCATGAAGACAACTTCGAGGTGGTTCCTGGTACGGAAGCCACAGAGCCTGCTCCTTCGCATGAGCACCACCAGAAGGAAGTGGTGGAGTAGGAGAAATGAAAAGTGAAGAGTGAAGATTTCAATAGTAATACGAATGATATTTTTAGATTATATATATAATAAGGTATATGCTCCTGTAGAGGATGACTTCGGGTTTGATGATGCAGGAGATATGGACGAACTGGATGATGAACTCCAGATGGAGGAAGGAACCGCTGCTTCTGGTGAAGGAGGAGATGAACTCTATGAGCACTGGAAGGTTCAGGTGGATGCTAACCAGGATCCGGTGCGTATCGATAAGTACCTGGCTGATAAGATGGCCTATCAGAGCCGTAACCGTATTCAGCAGGCTGCTGATGCCGGATTCATCCATGTCAATGGTAAACCGGTAAAGAGCAACTATAAGGTGCGCCCTAATGATCTGGTTACTCTGATGCTCGACCGTCCTCGTCATGAAACGAGTATCAAACCTGAAGAAATCGCTATCAATGTGGTTTATGAAGACGACCAGCTGATGGTGGTTAACAAGGAAGCCGGTATGGTGGTGCATCCGGGTGCGGGCAACTTTCATGGAACCTTGATTCAGGCGGTAGCCTGGCATTTAAGGGATATGCCTGAGTTTGATGCCAATGATCCGGAAGTGGGCTTGGTGCATCGCATCGATAAAGATACCAGCGGACTGCTCGTTGTGGCAAAGACTCCTACGGCAAAGACCGCATTGGGTAAGCAGTTCTTCAACAAGACTACCCATCGCAGTTACAATGCGCTCGTTTGGGGCAATATTGTAGAAGATGAAGGTCGCATAGAAGGCAATATCGGCCGTGATCCGAAGAACCGCCTCCGTATGAAGGTCTTCGATCCGGACAGCGGAATAGGCAAGACGGCGGTTACGCATTACAAGGTGTTGGAACGTTTCGGTTATACCACCTTGGTGCAGTGTGTGCTTGAAACGGGCCGTACCCATCAGATTCGTGCCCACATGAAGCATATCGGTCATCCGCTCTTTATGGACGAAACGTATGGCGGAACAGAGATTCTGAGAGGTCAGCGCAGTAGCAGCTACAAGGCATTTATCCAGAACTGCTTCAAACTCTGTCCGCGTCAGGCTCTCCATGCCAAGACACTCGGTTTCGTGCATCCTACAACCAAGCAGCAGATGGATTTTGACAGTGAGTGGCCAAATGATTTTAGACAATTAATAGAAAAGTGGCGCGGCTTCATCGCTGGCACCACACAAGATACATTCAAAAATATTTAGTAATTATGGAAAATAGCAAGAGAACGATAGCCATCGTATGTGGTGGTGATTCTTCTGAGCACGACGTATCATTGCGCTCAGGACAGGGTTTGTACTCTTTCTTTGATAAAGAGCGCTACAATATTTATCTCGTCGATGTGAAGGGCACCGACTGGCATGTCGCTTTGGATAATGGTGAGACTATCGAGATTGACAAGAACGATTTTTCTTTCGTTATGAACGGCAAGCATGTCTATTTCGATTATGCTTATATCACCATCCACGGACAGCCTGGTGAGAATGGTGTGATGCAGGGCTACTTTGACCTCATCCATCTGCCATACTCTACAAGCGGTGTTCTGGTAGAGGCAATGACTTTTGATAAGTATGTGCTCAATAATTATCTGCGCGGTTTCGGTATAAACGTAGCAGACAGTATCTTGCTCCGTCGCGGTGAAGCTTATGATGAAGAAGAGATTGCCAAGCGTATCGGTATGCCTTGTTTCGTAAAGCCTGCTGCTGACGGCAGTAGCTTTGGTGTGAGCAAGGTGAAGAATGCTGACCAGCTGGCTCCAGCCCTCCGTGTGGCTTTCATGGAGAGCAATGAGGTAATGATCGAGGGCTTCCTTGATGGAACAGAGATTTCACAGGGTATCTACAAGACAGCAGAGAAGACTGTTGTACTGCCAGCTACAGAGGTGGTTACCACCAACGAGTTCTTCGATTACGATGCCAAGTATAACGGTCAGGTACAGGAAATCACTCCAGCCCGTCTCTCTCCAGAGACCGCAGAAGAGGTAGCCAAGACCACATCCCGCATCTACGACATTCTTCATGCCAACGGTATCATCCGTATCGACTATATCATCTCTAAGGATAAGGATGGTAAAGACAAGGTGAACATGCTGGAGATCAATACCACTCCAGGTATGACCGTTACCAGTTTCATTCCTCAGCAGGTTCGTGCAGCAGGTCTTGATATCAAGGATGTGCTCAGCGAAATCGTGGAGAATCAGTTCTAGAATAACAAACTCATATATGGTTCTGCGATTTTTTCGCAGAGCCATATATATTAATAGGTATATATTATGAATATCCCTCAAGAATTTGATACCATCCGTCCTTGGGAGCCTGAAGATCTCCCAGAGGTATTCGACCGTTTGCTTTCAAACGATCAGTTTAAACAAGTGCTTGCCTATCTCTATCCACAAGTACCTTTTGAGATGATTGCCCAGAAGTTGAAGGCATGTAAGACCAATCTGGATTTCCAGCTGGCTTTTGCTTACGATTTTGTTCATGGCATTCTGAAGAAGGCAGCAACAGGCTGCGAGATGGATTGCACATCGCTCGATAATACCCGTAATTATACTTTCATCAGTAATCACCGTGATATCGTGCTCGATTCAGCCATCCTCGATGTCCTTCTTGTCGATAATGGTTTTAAGACCACCTGTGAGATAGCCATCGGTGATAATCTCCTTTCTCTTCCTTGGGTCAAGGACCTGGTACGTGTCAACAAGGCGTTTATCGTAGAGCGTGCCCTGAGCATGCGCCAGATGCTGATGTCGAGCAAGCGCCTCTCTGACTATATGCATTTCGCCATCAAGGAGAAGAACGAGAACATCTGGATAGCCCAGCGCGAGGGTAGAGCCAAGGACAGTAATGACCGCACCCAGAAGAGTATTCTGCAGATGATGTCGATGGGCGGTGAGGGCAGCATTATCGACCGCCTGAAACAACTTCATCTCGTACCGCTCTCTATCAGTTACGAATATGATCCATGCGATTTTCTGAAGGCAAAGGAGTTCCAGCAGAAGCGCGATAATGCCGATTGGAAGAAGGGACCAATGGATGACCTGGTAAGCATGCAGACCGGTATCTTCGGTTATAAGGGTCATGTGCATTATCATGCAGCCCCATGTCTTGATGATTATCTGGACAGTCTTGATCCTGATATGCCTAAGCAGGATATATATAATAAGGTAGCCGCCTACATGGATGAGCAGATATTCAAGAACTACCGCCTCTATCCGGGCAACTATGTGGCTCTTGATTTGCTTGAAAACTCAACTGCTCATCAGGCAGAATATACTGCCGAAGATAAGGCAAAATTTGAAAAATATATGGCTGGTCAGCTTGCGAAAATTGACCTTCCAAATAAGGATGAAGCTTACTTGAGAGAGAGAATTCTCGAGATGTATGCCAATCCTGTACGTAATTACCTTGCTGCTCAATAGCGGCAAGGTAATACTTTTTCTGTTTGATGATGTTGGAAACTGTTATTATCTGCCTGTTTTAATCAGACTCCTAATTGGTAATTCATAAGCTGTTTACGACAGACAGTTAACAGGCAAACCACAGACAGCCTACTGGCGCTATAGCCGCTAGTGGACTGTTCGCCTAGAACAGCCTTCCCCAATGCCTTTGTTTCGTTTTTATGCGAAGCTTACGAAGAAATACTCTTCACTCTTCACCTTTTCCTCGGAATCCCCTGTGTTTATCGGCATTCCGGGTGGTGAAGAGTATTCGGGCACTCTTCACCTACTCTTCACCACTCTTCACCTTTCTTCACCTCTTTGTTTCGGCGGATTTGCGTTTCTTCTTACGCTTCGATGCCTCGTGCCTAGGTGAAGAGTGGTGAAGAGTGGGTGAAGAGTCGCTGATAACTCTTCACCCCTTGAAACGCCCTGTTTATGGGCGTTTCAGGGCATAAGGTGAAGAGTGAAGAGTTCAAATGTATATGTATAGAAAACGCTCCTGTTGCAATATGGCAACAGGAGCGTTTTTTGTTTTTTCTTATTTGAACTTTTCAGCTTCTTGCTTCATCACATTCTCTATATCGATGGCATCGAATGGAACGGGGCCTCGGCTCAACTCCGGTATGTTGAAACTCTTCAGACAATCATCGTAGAAGGTTGGTTCCTTCTGTGGAAGAACGAAAGGCTTGTGAGCCTTGCCCTGGCGGTCTACATAGCAGAAGTAAGGCTTGCCGTAAAGTCCGTCGTCACGCTTGCTGGCAAAGACAAACCATCTGCCGGTATGCGACCAGCTGTGGTAGGTATCGCTCTTCTCGCTGTTCACGATGCTGAGGCTATCCAGTTTTCCTGTCTGCAAGTCCATCATATAGAGGTCTGCCTCGGGATGCCAGATAGGGAAGGTGCCGTAATCGGCTACCGTAAAGAGACAGTATCTGCCGTCAGGACTTATCTTAGGATGGCAGACAGAACGCTCCTTGTAAAGAGTATCTATATTGGTTCCGAAACTCCCGGTCTTTTCATCGAATGGGATGCGCACCAGCGAATATTTCAATCCCTTCAGATTCGTACTTTCAAGTCCCTTCCTGTCGGCTGCGCAGTAATAAACGTATTTCCCGTCCGGTGAGAAAGTAGGAAATGTCTCCAGATGTGTACTGTCGGAGGTAAGCGGTGAGGAGATGATGCGGTTGTTGTCTAGATCGGCTACATATACATCGCTCTTCGAATCATATACTTCCAGTCGCTTGTCGGCGTTGGCATGAAAGGCTGGAATGATGATGTTGGTAGAGAAGGTGACGTATTTGCCCGATGGACTGAAACCATAATATACACTTGAAGAAATCATGTTGGCGTTCTTCAGGTTCAGCTTGCGCAGCTTGCCATTGCGGTTAAGAATGGCTCCTCCGCCTTCACCTCTTATATATACAATACTGAGGTTGGGATTCTGGTTGCCAAAAGCATGACAGTTCATACAGCGGTTTTCCTGCAGATTGTGGTCGGCGAGAATCTTCTCCTGCCAATTCTCTATGCAGCGCTGCTTAATCTGTATCTTGTTCCATACTTCGTAATCGGGTTCTATCAGTCGGTAGGTGAGATAAGCATCCAGACTGTCGCCCACTACCTGCCAGGTGAAGGGTTTGAACGCCGTCCATTCTCCCTCATTGCTCTTTGAATATATCTGAACTTTGATATTCTTGCCCACAGCCTTTTGCAGGAAAGCCTTCCAGTTGTTCATATCAAACTTCAGATTCTGGCTGTTGCTGGTGGCAGTAAGAGTGTTGGCTGCATCGTTGGCATCTGCTCCCTCAATCGTGAGTGTGGTTTCGATGTTGGTAAGGTTCTTGTCGCGTATCTCGAAGTTGAGAGGAGCGATATTGACCGGAATCGTTACATCGGCATAGTCGGGATACATGTTGGGCAGATGGTCTACCTGCTCAGCATTCTCGTGAGTCTGGGCACATGATGCGAGCAACAGTATGCCCGCCATGGCACTGTATAGGATATTCTTGTATTTCATCTTTCTTCTTTAATAAACAGTTAGCGTCAATTGTTTCCTTAGTTGATGTTCAACTTAGGCACCTCTGCCTTGTCGAAGTAATACCAGTAGGTATCGCTGAATGCCTGGTTGCCCCGTTCTTCATTATACTGATGGAAACGCTGCAGAACATCTTGACGCTTGATATATTTTGCCCATTCTTCCGGCTTTGCCTTGGTTCCTGCCAGATAAATCATGAGAGCCTCCTGGTACAGGCGTTCGTAGGAAACGTTTTTCAGTTTGAGATAATAAGTATCATAATCCCGCTTGAAGGTTTTCATGTCTTTTAGGAGGAGATCGCTGCAGAGCATGTAGTCGATGGCGATTTTGTTGTTTGGATTACTTTCTGCCAGTTCGCACATGATGGTGTGGCAATTCTCGTTTAGTCGTAGCGTATCCTTCCGGTTGATGAACGGGCGCTTTTCGATGTATTGCTGCAGGAGAGCTTTTTCATCGGTTGTTGCTTTTCTGCCAAGTGATGAGAAGGCACGGTTTGCCCATCTGCTCCATACGAAGGTTTTTTGCAGGATACGGAGATATTTGCGGGTTGCTGCGTAGTCGCCTTTTACCAGATTGATTTCGGCAAGTCGCTTTACCATTCTGATATTCCGGTTGTTCGGAGAGCAGACATTGGCAAGCATTGTGGCACGTTCGCAGAAAGTCATGTCGCCCAGAACCCAATACAGTTCGTTCAGGGTCTTGATGGTGAGGGTTGGGGTGTCTGGTCCCAGTTTATCGAATGTACCCAGGTTGTTGCTCTGGAATCTCAGCAGGTTGTCTGGAAGATATCCGTTTTGCGCCATCACGAGGTTATAGTAGAACTTCATGTATTGGTCTGGATTTTCCGTCTTTTCTACGATGTTGATAACCTTATTATAATTACCGAAGTAATATTCACAGTCTACTGCGAATGTTTTCTCCAGATCCATTTGCGGTTTTACCAGTTTTCCGAAACCCGGATAGGTATAAAGGGTTTGGAAGTCGCAGAAGTAGAGTCGCTTGGTCAGCATCAGCAGGAAGAAAGGAATCACGAGGGCAGCCAGGCGATAGTAGGTTCCCACTTTCTTGATGTGGGAAAGACATCCTGTAAATACCAGCGCTCCGTAGATCCATACTCCATTTCCAAAGAACCAGTGGCATACGAATACGGAAACAATGATGCTGAAGGCGGTAACCCAATGCGCTGTTCCCAAACCTGCTGCGGCAGAAGGATTGTCGTCCATCTTCTCTATCTTCTTGAGAAACATTCGGGTGGAAGTGAGCAGCTTGGTGCTGACACGGAACACACTGGCACCACCTGCTATTGCCAGAATGCTGCAAAGCCGGTAGTCGTAGTGAAAACTGAAACATACCAATAGGATCATCATGATGAAGGCTACGATATGTGCCGTCTTTTTCCCTTGGATGTCTGCATCTCTTACTGCGCATTTTACATTATGTCCCGTAATAAGAATACAGAGGGTAAGGATGATAGGACCGGCATAGCGGAAATAATAAAACTGGGTCAGGAAATCGCCAGCCAGACAGGCCAGCCATCCCGGTTTGTCCAGATAAGTAGTCAGATAATCCCATGATGACAGAAACAGTTGATTCTGCTCCTGATAAAACAGATGGTAGGGATAGAAAAATTGGAAGAACACAAAGCATGCGATGGCTCCCAATGCATATAACGAATATATGCCAAAACTAGACTGGCTTGTTTGCTGTTCACTCATTTTTGTCGATTTATAAGTTTTTATATCTGTGCATCTTGTTTTGTATAAGTAGTGAAGTTTTAGCATTTACTCTTTGCCAAGGTGCAACTTATCAGGGGCAAAGGTAATAAAAATATATTAGAATGAATCATAAAAAATGCAGAAACTTACTCTTTGAAAGTAAATTTCTGCATTTATCAGCATTTATTTCTGTTCTTGTTTTTCTGCAATGCATTCCATTTCTATCAGCCAGCCCGGTCTGCATACTCTTGCCTCTACGATGATATGTGGTATCTGAGGATAAAACTGATTCATCAGTTGCTCTACGGTATGATAGTCTGAGATGTCGCGCAGGTAGATGATAAAGTATTGGATATCGTTCATCATCGCATCGCCATCCTTCAATAAAGCACCGATGTTCTCGAGCAATCTGCCGGTTTGTCTTATAATATCGCCTTCGTATACAACTGCTCCATCTTTATCTATGCTGGCTGTTCCTGATATGAAATATTGTTTCTTCTGAGGCAGAGAAAGGCTGGTTCCCCGTTCAAAGGCTACTCCGTATTCGTGAGTAGGATTCAGATGGTTGAGTGCCTGGAGATATTGCTTGTCTTCTTCCCTGATACTGGGAACGGTCAGAAAGTCGATAGCTACAGATGCATGACGTACGGATGTTGCTCCGCCGATGCCCGTACTGGCTATATAATGGGTTTCTGCCGTCAGACCTTGCTGGTCGAAAACATCATTGCGCGCTTCTACTACTCCCTGATAGTTTACATCGATATGAGTTACGTATATCCATGTTCTTACCAGGTTGCGCTCCATCGTCATATCTGTACCGGCGATAAGTTGCAGGTATTTGTCGAATAGCATTCGGGTCTGTTCGTATGAATCCTTTCCCTTCGCTTCTTCCTCTGTCAGTCGGAGACTGTGGAACAGGATTGGGGTCTTATCGTCTGTGGTCTTGATAAGAAGTGAAATCTTGCTCCCGTTGAGCGGAGGTTGCTCCACAACCGTAAGATGGGTATCCTTAAGATACTCCTGATAAAGGAGTGATTCCTCAAACTCTCTTATCTGGTTCTGGGCGTCGCTGAGGAATACTTTGCAATATTGCAAAGTACGATTTCCCAGTTTCTCGGTGTCGAGATAGTTACCTAGTTTCAGATACAGAAAATTCAAGCGGTCGTTGAACGTCCCCTTGGCTTCTGGTGATAGTATTATGTATTTGTCCATCTTGTTTTTCTTTTTTTTCGCCGGCAAAGGTACGGATAATATATGAGATATAAGAATATAGACAGGATGAAAAGATGAAAATACCGAGAAATGGGGATAGGATGATGTGGGATAGAGCGAAAAAGAGGGTGTGTCATGAACTTATGACACACCCTCAATCTCTTTCTTATATCCTGCTTTAGAGTGATTCGAGCATACGCTTGATGACAACCTCGGCTGAAATCTCACGGTTGGCTGCCTCTGGAATCACCAGGCTGTTCTTGCTTTCAATGACATCATCGGTTACAATCAAGCCACGGCGAACTGGCAGACAATGCATGAAGCAACCATCGTTGGTCCAGCTCATGTGCTCCTCGTCGATGGTCCAGCTCATATCCTTGCTTAGGATTTCGCCATACTGTGCTGGGTCTTTCACGCCCGGACAGCTCCAGTTCTTGGCATAAACGAAGTCTGCACCTTCTAGCGCCTTCTTCTGGTCGTACTCCACCTTGGCATTGCCTACGAACTTAGGGTCAAGCTCATAGCCCTCTGGATGAGTAACCACGAAATCTACATCGGCTGCGTTCATCCACTGGGCGAATGAGTTTGGCACAGCCTGTGGCAGGGCACGGCAATGAGGAGCCCAGGTCAGGACTACCTTAGGACGAGCCACCTTCTTATGCTCCTCAATGGTGATGAGGTCGGCGAATGCCTGGAGAGGGTGAACGGTAGCTGTCTCCATAGCGAAGACTGGGCGGCCACTGTACTTTACAAACTGGTTTACGATGGTTTCGGCATAATCGTAGTCACGGTCTTTCAAACCGGCAAAGCTACGAACACCGATAAGGTCGCAGAAGCTACCCATCACAGGGATAGCCTCCAGCAGGTGCTCGCTCTTGTCGCCATCCATGATAACGCCACGCTCTGTCTCCAGTTTCCATGCACCGGCATTCACATCGAGTACGATAACATTCATGCCCAGGTTCATCGCGGCCTTCTGTGTACTCAGTCGGGTACGGAGACTGTTATTGAAGAATATCATCAGCAAGGTCTTGTTCTTGCCCAACTCCTGATAACCGAAACGGTTTGCTTTCACTTCCTGTGCCTCGGCGAGTGCTGCTTTCAGGTCGCCAAGGTCTTCAACATTAAAGAATGTCTTCATTGTTATTATTGTTATTTCGTTTTTTATTTGTTATTTCTGATATATATTGCTCTTGGATCTTTCTTCTAGAATCTTGATGCTTGCAAAGTTTGCATGCAAACCTTGCAAACATGGCAGAAACTAAGACTTGGTACGGAGAGGGTACGGAGCGGGTACGGAGCGGGTCTTGTTAGGCTCTTGTCTGTCCCTGGCCAGTAATCAACCACTTGTAGGTGGTAATCTCTTCGAGTGCCATTGGTCCGCGGGCTCCGAGCTTCTGGGTACTGATGCCAATCTCTGCGCCCAATCCGAACTGTGCGCCATCGGTGAAGCTGGTAGGAGCGTTTACATAAACGCAGGCTGCATCTACCATCGCCTGGAACTTCTTCTGGGCAGCTTCATCATTGGAAACAATGCTCTCGCTGTGTCCGCTTCCGTAAGTGGCGATATGGTCGAGTGCTTCATCTTCTGAAGCTACGGTCTTGATACCCATCTGCATGCTGAGCCATTCTGTGTTCCAGATGCTCTTCACGTTGGCATCAGCCTCCTTCATCTTCGCTTCGCTTTCCTCTGCCTTATATAATAAGGTGTCTGGATAGTGTCCCTTTAAAACTTCGTAAGCCTTAGCATCAGCATGAATCTTGGTTTGCTTCTCGGCGAGTCCTTCACAGAGGGCAGGGAGGTCGCTTAATCTGTTTTCGTGAATCAGCAGACAGTCGAGCGCATTGCATACGCTCACTCTTCGGCACTTGGCATTGGTGATGATGCGCTTGCCCATCTCCAGGTCGCCATCCTTGTCGAAGTAACAGTGTACCACACCGGCTCCGGTTTCGATAACCGGCACTTTGGCAGTATCACGGACGAAGTTGATAAGCTTCTTTCCTCCACGAGGAATGCAGAGGTCGATATAGCCCACGGCATTCAGCATTTCGCCGGTAGCTTCATGGGTAGCAGGGAGCAGTGTAACAACATTCGGATCAATACCAAAAGTTATCAACACCCTGTGGATAAGTTCGACACCCGCTGAGTTTGAGGCGTTTGCATCCTTTCCTCCTTTCAGTACGCACGCATTTCCGCTCTTGAAACAGAGTGAGAAAACATCGTAGGTTACATTAGGACGAGCCTCGTAAATCATGCCGATAACTCCGAATGGAACGGCAACTCGCTGCAGATGCAAACCATTTTCGAGTGTTTTGTCTTTGAGAACTCTTCCGAGCGGTGAGGGCAGGGTACTTACGTGTCTCATATCCGAAGCAATATCCTGGAGTCGCTGCTCTGTGAGTTGCAATCGGTCGTAGAGCGGGTTCGCCTTGTCCATCTTCGCCAAGTCTTCTGCATTCGCTTTGAGAAGCGCAGGAGTTTCTGCGATGATGGCATCAGCCACCGCCTGCAGGATTTCATTACGTTGTTCATCAGTTAGCAAACCAAGTGTTTTGCTAGCTGCCTTCACTTTTTGGAAAGTCTCTTTCAGTTCCATTCGCTATTTCCTTTCTTATTTTTATGATAAGATATTTTGTAATGTGTTACGAGTTCCCTCTTAACAACGGCAAAGGTAAGCATAAATATCGGAAATTGCAAACTTTATGCAAGAAAAAGTGATGATTTTATAGATAAATGGATAGTTATACGGAAAATGAGATTTAAAAAGGTCAGGCAGCGCCTGACCTTTTTGTAATGGTTCCTTCTAATTATTTTGATACTGCCAGAAGAATTACTCTTTTTCGTTTTCTTCAGGGTGAGTCATTAGATACAGTTCCTTCTGTCGTTCGATTTCTCTTCTCAAGTCTTCCTTGTCTGGCAGGTAAAGCTTGTATTTTGCAGCGAACATCTGGTCGTTCTTGGCAAGAGTGGAGTATCGGGCTACATCCGAATCGGTTTCGGCACAGAGGATGATTCCGATAGTAGGATTGTCGTCTGGTCCTTTCTTCATCTTGTCATACATCTGCAAGTACATGTCCATTTGACCGACATCCTGATAGGTGATGCGGTTGACCTTTAAATCTACAAGGATAAAACTCTTAATAAGATAATTATAGAATACCAAGTCGATGTAGTAGTCGTTCTCTTCCGTTCGGATATGTTGCTGGCGAGCTACAAGGGCATAGCCTTTCCCCATTTCCATCAAGAACTTCTCTAAATTATCTATGATGGCAGATTCCAATTTCGATTCTTTGAGAGAAGAGTCGGAAGGTAATCCCAAAAACTCCATGACTACAGGAGATTTGATGTATTCCAGTTTATCTTGCTGGAATTCATTTGTTTTCTCTTTCATCTCTTTCTCTACAGGTGCTTTGTCTTTTGACATAAGGAGGCGCTCATAGTACAAGGTATTGATGTTACGGTTCAACGTACGGTAACTCCAACCTTGCTCGAAAGCCTCCTTTGCATACCAATCCCTAGCCTGCTTGTCTTCTATGCGAATAAGCAGTTCGTAATGCGACCAAGGTAGTAGGTGGATACCTGCTTTTTGTACATGCTGGAGGTTATTGCTCAATTCTTCAGACGGTGTTTGTTGAATTGAGGCTTTGAATTCGACGGACACTGTCCGTTGAATTTGTAAGTTACTGAATTTTAGGTAAAAACGTCTGAAAACCCTTAGGGTAGTTACAGAGAACCCTTTCCCAAATTCCTCTGTAAGTGCAGCGGATGCCACCTCAATAATATGCTTTCCATACTCAGCCCTTGCTTCTCCGTTCTGCTCCTCTTCTACAATACGTTTCCCTATTCTCCAGTTTCTTTCTACCAGAGAATAATTGACGGCAGCGAAAGCTTTGCTTCTTGCTTTGCTGACTATTGTCTTCAAATCATTTACGAGAAACTTCTCTTCTCCTTTATATGAGTGCTCCATCTGCTTCATAATTATGCCTTGTTTTAAGTATGGTGAGTGCAAAGATACGTTTTTTTATTGGTAAAGCACAAAAATATGGTTAAAAAGTTTGCGGAAACCAAAACATTTGCTATCTTTACATCGTCAAACCCTTGCTGAAAGCCCTCGCGGGTGGGATGTTTCGGGAGATATACATAAAAGGCGTAACAGTACGCTTTGGTTTTGGCGTGTTGGAATTTCGCAAATTTTACGTCATTTAGTATAAGAGGATAGTTCTTCACAAATGGGAAGAAATTATTTTTTTAACACCGAAGAAGCACTTTTTAGGAAAAAGAATGACTAAAAAAGCAAAAAATAGCAGATTTGAGCTTTTGTTTTGAGTTTCAAGTGGTTGTGGCAGTCGTTGGCTTTTTGTGGCATTCGTGAGGAAATGCGAAAATGGCGGATTTGAGAAGTAGAAACGCTTTCAAGTCATTACCTCAAAGAAACGCTCTAATAAGCATTTTTAACGGCTTCGGTTTTTACTTCTCAATTCTGCACAGGTTGTGAATTTGCCATGCAACTCTCATGATTTAATTTTGCACAGAACAAAAAGCAAGGAATTATGAGAAGTACATTCAAGACAGTCTTCTATGTAAACGGAAGCAAGGAGAGAAACGGAATTGTCCCTATCATGGGACGTGTGACAATCAACGGAACTATCGCACAGTTCAGTTGCAAGCTGAGCGTGACCAAGGCGATATGGGATGCCAAGGGCAACAGAGCCAAAGGCAGAAGCAAGGAAGCCAATGAGGTGAACTTTGCGCTTGATAACATCAAGGCTCAAATCGCTAAGCATTACCAACGGCTTTCCGACCGTGAGGCGTTCGTTACCGCTGAAATGGTGAGAAACGCATATCAAGGCATAGGTACGGAGTATGAGACATTACTCAGAGCTTTTGACAAGGAGAACGCAGCCTTTGCCCAACGCGTGGGAAAAGACCGAGCTGTCCGAACCTACCGCAAGTATCTGACGGTAAGAAAGTACGTTGCCGAGTTCATCAAATTTCAGTACAAGCGCAGCGATATGTCCATGAATGAGCTTACCGAGGAGTTCATCCGTGATTTTTGTCTGTATTTGAAGAATGTCATTGGACTCACGCAATCTACCATTTGGATATACTCCATACCATTGAAGCATATCGTCACGGCAGCACACTACAACGGCAAGATACAGAGAAATCCGTTTGCCATGTACCACGTTGACCCAGACCACAAGGAGCGTGAGTTCTTGACAGAGGAAGAATTGGACATATTTGCAGGAATAGAGTTGGAAAATCCCAACTTTGCTTTTGCGAGAGACTTGTTTATGTTTGGTTGTTGGACAGGTATCTCTTTCGTTGACATCAAGAATCTTACAGAGGACAATGTTGCCATTATAAGTGGGTCTCCATGGATAGTTTCTCAGCGTCAAAAGACAGGCGTACCATTCAAAATTAAACTGATAGATGCAGCCATACAGATAATTGAACGTTACAAGCCATTGAGAAAAGATATGCACTTGTTTAATATTGGCTCACTTGACATGGTAAACAAGCGTATAAAGAAAGTGGCAAAAATGTGTGGCATCAAGAAGCGAATTTCATTTCATGTCTCCCGGCATTCGTTCGCAGTTTTGGCTTTAAACTACGGTATGCCGATAGAGAGTGTAAGCAAGATACTGGGACATACGGACATCGCCACAACACAAATTTACGCAAAGGTGACAAGTACTAAATTGGAGCATGACATATCAGCTTTTGAAAGTCGAATCAAGGGGCATATGCCGACAATGGGGGGAATGGCATGAAAAGGACTGTAATCACCGTGGACGGAAATGGAATGTTATCCATTCCGTCCAACTTGCAAGACTTGTGGATGAGTGAGGGTGAATTGGTTGATATGCTTCATGTCACCGCCATGAAACTCCATGCTGTGATAAGGTCAATATACAAGGATGGTTTATTGACGGTGTCGGAAGTCCAACAGAAACAGGAAATTTCCAAGGGCATTTGGCAAACGCTGTATGGCTTACCGATGATTGTTGCCCTTTGCTTCCGTATAAACTCATATGGTGCAGCTCGGTTTCGTGACATCATCTTCAAGAGATTGTACGGGGCAAAAGAGAAAAGTAGTGTCATTATCCTACAACTCTATGGAGGAACAACCGCCTTTAGTTGAATGTCCTCTTGCTTGTTGGCTTGGCGCTGTCGTACTGTCGTGAATAAGTACTGAAGCATAAGCATGACATTCTTACTTGTAGGGGGATGAGTTCTGTTCATAAAAATGACGGACAAAACGCCCCCTTATTTTTGTTGAATTGTTGAATATGATGAAAGAAATATTGAACATCAGGCATTTACGGCTCAACATATTCTCAACAAATCTCTCAACAAAAGAAAGATAATGTTGAAAAGAGAAAACCATGAACACCATTCCTTTCTTTCTTTTTTGCCCAGTAATTTGTTGTGTAGAGCTATTTGTTGAGAGTTTGTTGAGGGTATAAGTGGTTGGTTCTCATAAAGATAACACCTATCTTCAACAATTCAACGTTTTACATGCCCTCACTTGGTACGCTGTAAAATGTGCTTGTGGATTAATTGGCAACCGCTCTATTCTCCGAAATGGTTGCAGCAACGTTTCTTGGAGGCTTTGCGCCTCCAGCCACTTGGGCGAACCTCCGCAGTGTTTTAGCTTTTACCTTTGCACCCAGGAATCAAGTTAGGATATTTGGTTAATGGGTGTTAAGGTGAACTATCTTTCTTTCAAGGTATGCCCTTTCTCATGTCATAGTCCTTATATAATCCAGCCAACTTTCTTGATTCCATTTAACTATTAAATGTCAAAATTATGGATAAAGAACTTTACATAGGCGTGGATGTCTCAAAGCAGACTCTCGACCTTGCTTATTATGACGGAGAAAGCATTGATTGGAAGAAAGCCCATATAAAGGTGAGCAACAACAATGCAGGTTTCAAGAAAATTGGTTCATGGGTGGCAAAGGTAAGCAAGGGGTTTGATATAGTCTTGTTCTGTATGGAATATACAGGACTTTACACCCAAAACTTTAGACTGTGGTTGGAAGAGAAACATTATATTTATAGGATGGTGGAACCTCGCAAGATGCATCGCTTTGAGCCAGACTTGGATGATGGACTGCGTTCGCTCGACCGCATCAAGACTGACGAGCTTGATTCTTTCCGCATAGCCATTTACTGTGAGCAGAACCACAGAAAGATTCTTCGCAACCCATCAAAACTTCCTTCTCCTGTATATTTTAAGTTGAAGAGGCTTTTGGCGGAACGCAAGCAGACAGTCAAGCAGTCAGTCCTTTACAAGCAGCAGCTTCATGATATATGTGCGTATGACACAGATTTGTCTGTGGAACGTAAGAATGGGCAACTTAAAACGCTCAATGATGCACTTAAAGGCATAGACAATGAAATTGACATGTACATAAAAGAAGATGCGGACATCAGCAAGAACTTTTCCCTGCTGACATCAATACCTGGTATTGGGCGTGTTGTCGCACTTGAAACCATTGTCTTGACCGAAAACTTCATGGCAATAGATAACCCACGTAAATACGCTTGCTATATTGGTGTCGCTCCTTTCAAGAAAGAATCTGGTACATCTGTGAGAAAAGGCTCGTCAGTCTCTAAGAAAGGTTTTAAACAGGCAAAGGCAGATTTGTCCATTGCCTGTTTGGTTTGCATGCAGCACATTCCGAACATCAGAGATTACTGGGAACGCAAGAGAAAGGAGAAATGCAGTGGAATAGTGTTTAATGCAATCAAGTTTAAGATGATACTCCGTATGTTTGCCGTTATAAAACGAGGTACTCCGTATGTGGAGACGGACAATTATCGAAATGGGAAAAACAAGCAACCAGGAGTGAACTAACAGTGTTTTAAGACCATCACTATACCATGATAGAGTCTCTTGGTTGCTTTTGGCACTACCTTTGCGAGGAATCCTCAAAAGGAAGGAACTCCAGACAGAGGTAGTGAACTTTTTAATCTTAGGCAAAGCCCTTTCCCTTGATATAGTCTCCTCTGCCCGAAATGTCAGACTCAGTGCCTTTTAGGGAATTAGCTGTCCGTCCCAGCTTTTAAAAGATTTGGCTTATCCTGACATAGAGAGTTCCTTTCGTAAAGCGGTGCAAAGATATGAAAAATAAATCATTTGTAGGCATTGACATCTCTAAAAATGTCATAGATGTATCTATATTTCGTGAGGACACCAACATCAAAATGTTCCCTCATGAGGTGTTCAACAACACTCGCAAGGGATTTGGCGATATGTGCTCATGGCTCAAAAAGAGCCGTGTGGTACTTTCCCAAGCCCTGTTTGGCATGGAATTTACAGGTTGCTACTCCTTGGACTTGGAAAAATTCCTCACGTCCAAGAATTACTCTTTCTGTATGCTTAGTACACGTATAGTAAAACATCATCCTATGGGGACAATAGATAAGCGAGACAAGAATGACTCTGCAAAGATAGCTGACTTCCTCTATCGTTATGATGGCACGGAATGTGCCAAGCCATACAAGTTGCCAAGCAAGGCTATGCAACAATTGAAGCAACTTGTCAATGAGCGTAAGTTCCTTGTGGAGCAACGGACAAACTTTATGAACCGAATGCAGATGTTTGAAACGAAAGAGGATTCTGCCATGTATGAGAGCTACATTAAAAAGCTCAATCATGACATTGAGAAGATAGATCAGGAAGAGTGTGAATTAATGTCCAAGGAGGAAGATGTCTTTGACACTTTTCAGAATCTGTTGACGATACCAGGAATTGGTTTTGTCAATGCAACAAACATAATTGCCATCACACGAAACTTTACCGCTTTTGACACAGCTCGGCAATATGCGAGATATGTTGGCGTAGCTCCATGCAGTCACACTTCTGGTACCAGTGTGAAATGGCGTGCCCGACCTTCCGCACACTGTAACGGTCAAGTGAAAGCTGACCTGTCTATGGCGGCATTGAGAGCTGTTGAGTACGATGTGGAAATGCAAATGTTTTATAATCGAAAGTTAGGAGGCAGAAAAGATTCTGATACTAAGCGTAAGGCATTGAATGCCGTCAAGTTTAAGCTCATTTGCAGAATGTTTGCCATAGGCAAGCAAAAGAGAAAATGGGAAGTGTTGAACACCTCTGACGACAGAAAGAACTTACATATTGAAAAGTCCAAAGCAAGTGAACTATGACAATGTACCATTGTCTCTTATAGTCTTGTGAGGACAGATACGGATAACTAATTAGGAATCGAGCAAAAAGCTATTAAAAGAAAGAGTTCCGTATCGTTTTTTTTGTAACAGAAAAGTCAAAAAATGTCTTCTTCTGCTACAGGGGTAGGTATGACTATATGCTTTCTGGGGGCTATTTTGCTTATTTTAACACAAAAAAGCTCTCAAAAATTTGGTGATGTCTTAGGAATCATGGCATTAGATTTATGCAGACTATACCGAGGACACACAGCACACTCGGCATAGTTCACAAAGGAAATCAACAACACACAACTGAAACACTTGGCAAGTTTCACACTGAAAATATCACCTTTTCCTTTGCAAACTCCATGTACAAAGTAGCTTGTGTCTGTGACCTTGTTCTTTCAATGTGGCAGCTTTGATGTTTGGCGTAAATTGAGAGAATTAAGGTCTGCAACCTTGGGCATGGAAAGCCGAAAGGCAAATATCTCGTCTTTTGTTCTTAGAGGAGGGAGCGAGGTTATGTTTTGGGAACCCCAAAACGCCTCGCTCCACCATGAGGGCGGAGAAATTTTGCTCCCAACGGTTGCAGAAAGTGAGTGTACCAACTGTAGGCAGTGCATAGAAATATGTAAATAGATTTGTCAGGTGTAGTTTATTCTTCCTTTATTTGCACAAAAGTATGTTTTGAGTGTTATAAAAAATAAAAAAATGCACTATTACGTTGATACTTTTGTATTTTTGCACTCAGTTATCTTGGACAGCAGAATTTGAAACACTGAAAATCCGTAATCTGTCTATATGTAAAATCTTTAAATTTGGATTATTATGACTAAGAAGTTTTGGTTAATAGCACTCATCGTAGCTTGCACTGTTGTATTTGGCAGTTGCGATAAGTCTGAGGAATTGAGTGTTGAGCAATGTAAGTTGGATATGAATCTATTCAACCAAACCTATACTGTTAATGATGAGGGGTGCTGTGTGCTAAAAGGGAGAAAGCCAATAGCAGCAGAAGAAATACAGAGTAAGGTCAAGGGCTATGGTTGGGAGAGTATTGCCACTTATGAGGTACAGGAAAACGGAAAGTTGAGCAAGGAGGAATTTTGGAAAGACAGATTTGGTGGCAGCCCTACACACTTTTGGTTTGAGACATCACAGCAAGCTTTTAGTTATTTTTATAGTGATGCCTTGCCAGCCTTTTGTTTCAGTCGTGTATCATGGACTTATGACATGGACAAAGGCTTCATACTGTTTGGCAGCAACAAGCAGACAACAGACAGCAGATACATGCAGATTCTTAAGCTTGACGAGTCGAATGGCAAGACCTTAATGTACACCATACAAAAATTGGGAGCGACGAGTGATGGCAGCAATGGTTACAAGTCTATATATGGCATGATTGTATATAAACGCATGACCGAAACCGATTTGGAAATGATGAAGAAAAGTTACACGTATGATACGGATATTGACCGTTCTGTTCCCGACAACTGCAAGTTTAAGATTAAGGCATACTATGCAGAAGACGACAAAGACAACACAGACCCTGTGTTTCAGACCTTCTGCCTTGTAACATTTGAGCTTACCGATGAATATGGTTTCAACTCTTCAGATAATGCCTATTACAACTACTACGATTCAATTACTTGGACGAGTGATTGTCGTGATATGCCAGATAGCTTTGGAATCATGGAACGTAAGACAAACTGTTTGAATACTTCCTATTGGTGGAGCACATACTTCTTCACGCCTCATGACAATACTATTGTCTATGCCAATGGCTATAAAGATGGCCGTATTGTCTATCAAGCCCGAAAGAGGCTCTATTTGGTGAATGATGGATTCTTTGGTTACGATTGGGATAACGTAAGGTATAATTCCAAGAACCCCGAACTAACAGAATATTGCTTGCTGGACAAGAGCCGTGAGTTTATCCTAACTCCACCTACTGCCTACAAAGAAGACATTACAAAACCGTATGCAGAGTTACGTATTGTACTGAAAGGAGCAAAAGACAAAAACGACAAGGAATATATGTTAGGCGTGCTTGAACGTGAAAGAGAAGGTCTGTTGAAGATTATGGACCAGTACTATGAAGCACATAGTACTATAAAAGAAACAGAAAAGGCTTCGCTGTGTAAAACGTTTAAGGCACTACCCGAAGATGCTGATATTAAAGCATATTGGCGTACAAAACATTCTCGCATGGTACTGATACTTAAAACTGACGGGGAAGACCCTATAAACAGTGAATACTATGTGCATGCGGAACCAATTAAATGATAAATAAGTTTAATGTGGATAACGCAATTGAATGTAGCTTATATAACAACAATAGTCATAAGGCGAAGTTAATCTTTGTTTTATGACTATTGTTTTTTGCACCAACATAGTGTGGTTTCATTTTTATTTTGTATTTTTGCAACTGTAAAGAGTTGTTAGGCAAAGCAAACATATGCATATTGCAGAAGTTGTGACTATTGCCAAGTCATTACCTCTATTGAGGTTGAACACTTATAAATCGCTCATTTTAAGCTATTCAGCAGATTATAGAAGAATTTTACGAAAAAAAACGTATTTTTGCACTTGCGTGTTGAATTTGCGTAGGAACAAAACATTAACTTTGAAAACAAAAGCTGAAAATTATTAAGGATGGGAAAAACAGGGAGACTTTATCTGTGTGCATTGGCAATGGTGATTTTTGTGCTTGCATCTTGCAGTAGAAAGCACGAAATCTCGTTCACGGCTAAAGAGCGACATGAGATAGACAGCATCGTGAAGTCTTTGCACAGTATGGACAGGCTTGACAGTATTCATCAAGCAATGCGCAAGCAACAGAATTTGCTCGGGCAGATAATCGTACTGCGCGAGTGGGGCAAGCAGTTGCGCAACGAAAGCCGTTTCGACGAGGCTCTGGAGAAACACGGCGAAGGATTGGAGCTTGCCGAACACGTGGGCGACACGCTTGAATGGGTGCAGGCGCTGAACAACATCGGCACCGACTACCGCCGCATGGGAATTCTCGATGCAGCGCAAAAGTACCACAAGAACGCACTGATAATGGCAGAAGAATGTTCTGACACATCGTTTACCGCATGCAAGAACCGCGTCATCTCGCTCAATGGACTTGCCAACGTCTATCTCACCGTCCAGAACTTTCATCTTGCCGACAGCTGTCTGCGACAAGCCCTTGCCGGCGAAAAATCACTCGGTAGCATCACGGGGCAAGCCATCAACTGCGCTAACCTCGGCTCTATATTTGAAATCAAAGGACAGACCGACTCTGCATGGATTTACTACAAAAAGTCAATGGAACTCAACACCCAAGATGGCAATACGCTCGGCATAGCTCTCTGCCACACCTATTTCGGCAACCTCTATGAGAAGGCGCATCAACTTGACAAGGCCCTGGCGGAATACAACAAAGCCTACCACTTGATGAAGAGTTCCAAGGACCAATGGCACACGCTGAACTCGCTTATCGCTATCGCTGGAGTATATATAACCAAGGGAGACTGCAAAAAGGCCGAAAGTTTTCTCACAAAGGCCAAGAACATCACCACAAGCATACACAGCACTGAGCATTTGGCACAAATATACGACCTTTACTGCAAACTCTGCAAAAAACGTGGCGACTGGCGAAGCGCGCTGCTTGCCCATGAACGGTCGGCTGCGCTTCAAGACAGTCTCATCGACATGGAGAAGGTGAACCGCATGCAAAGTGTCAGCTTCAATATTGAGCACGAACGGTATACACGACATGTCGCTACCGCCAACAACAAGATAACGCAAGAACGATTGGCTCGCCATACAGGATATGCCATTTTTGCAGTCATCATCTTCTTTCTTGCCGTCATCATCGGATTGCTCATCTATAACCGCAAGCTCAGCAAACGTGGCTATGAAGCGCTAAAGAAGCTCAACGACATGCGTGAAACATTCTTCCGCAACGTCACACACGAATTCCGCACACCGCTGACTGTTATCCTCGGACTGAGCCGTGACTTGCAGAAGGACAGCATAACAACGGATGAAGCACACGACATGGGCATGACAATCGAAAGGCAAGGCAACCGAATACTAAGACTTATCAATCAGTTGCTCGACATTTCAAAGATTCGTTCTGCCATCGGCAAGCCGGAATGGAGGAACGGCAATATTGTGGCATACATAAGCATGATAGTTGAGATGTTCGAGGATTATAGCCGGAAGCGTGACATTAAACTTCAGTTTATTCCCCATGAGAACGAGATATACACTGACTTTGTACCCGAATACATGAACAAGCTCATGAGTAATCTACTGTCGAATGCCATAAAGTTTACGCCTGCTTTGGGAAAGGTAAGTATCAGCTTGTGGCGCAACGGCAGACGACTGCATATAGTCATAAGCGACACGGGGTGCGGCATATCAAAGGAGAACCTGCCACACATCTTCGAGGAATTCTATCAGGCTGACAATAACGAAGAAGCGGGAACAGGCATCGGCCTGGCGCTTGTCTATCAGATTGTGAAACAACTTGACGGCACAATTTCCGTAGAGAGCACTGAGGGAAAAGGCACCACATTCCATATCGTGCTACAGATCAAAGCAGAAAGCAAAATGTCCCACAGTATCCTCAAAGAAGAGCCGAAGGCAATTTCTCTTGGCAATGATACACAGACTAAACTTTTGTCCGATTCCCCACATTTCGAGGAATCAGTAGAGGGCTTGATCGATAGCTCGGGCAAGGTTTCCATCCTCATCGTTGAGGACAATGCCGATGTGGCAACATACATCGGCAGGCAACTCGGCATAAAGTATAATGTTCTTTATGCCCGAAACGGCGAGGAAGGTTTTGACTTAGCCAGCAAACAACTGCCTGATGCTATTGTTACCGACCTTATGATGCCGAAGATGGACGGCATGGAACTGATGCGGAAGATACGCAGCGACGAGCTGACAAGCCACATTCCTATTGTCGTTGTCACGGCAAGAGTCACCGAGGCAGACCGTCTCCGTGGTCTTGAGGCTGGAGCCGACGCATATCTTACGAAGCCTTTCAGCAGCGATGAACTTCTCACCCGTATCGACAAATTACTTGAACAGCGTACACGCCTGCAGAAGAAGTTCTCACAGATGATTCTATCAAACGATGACAAGCCGAACACGCAAACGCTATCTCCTGCCAGCGAGGTCAGAAGAGAGGAGCCCTTCGTCAACCGTGTCACCGACTGTATCTACGTCATTTTAAATTCAGGCAAGTTTGCTGATGTCAACACTGTTGCAGAACGACTTAACATGAGCTACAGCCAGTTCTATCGCAAGCTGACAGCAATCACGGGACTCACACCTGTGCAATATATTCAACGCACAAAGGTGGCGAAGGCAAAACTGATGCTCACGAAACATCCTGAGATGAGTTTTAACGCTGTTGCCGACCAATGTGGGTTCACCGACTACTCGAATTTCGTGCGTGCCTTCCGCAATGTGCTAAATATTACTCCGACACAGTTCGTCAGGCAAATAACCAACTCTCCGAAAGACTGACACTGACAAGCAGAACAATTGTTTTTCATAGCCGTTGGTGGCAGATTAGTGGCAGAGATTTGTAAAACAAAGCAAACTCGCAAAGTTTGTGCCCATGATTCCATGTGCACAATCTTTGCGAGTTTATGGAGAAATGTCTATCCCCACTGATTGAATGCAAATTGCTTATCTTCTAATTATCTTACGTCCATTCTGAATGATGATACCTTTGTAATCACGACCTACACGTTGTCCGGCTATGTTGTACATCGGGGCGTTCTTGTCTACACCATTCACACCTTCAACTGAGTCAATTCCAGTAGATGACATCTGCTTTACCTTCACAGAGAATATCTTAGCCCCGTTGGTTGGTGCAGCCATAGCTCTTGTGCCCACTGCAGCCGAGGAATTGTTGGTGGTATAGAGATAAACGTAGGAGTCTTGAGCAACGGTATAGCTGACGTTGGTTTCTTCCTGCGAACCAGAAGTGATGGTCTGCGGAGCGTCGGTGCCCACCTGCACGGCAACAGCCGTTGTGCCATAGGTCTGTGTCTCGACGGTGATGATGCCCTGTCCTTCTGGCACCATAAGAATCAATCCCGTGTAGCCATTGTCTGCGGCAACAGAGATTGGGTTTTCAGACGATGCGATGGTTGCCATGTCGGTGTTGTTGGTAGTCTGGACAAGCACAAGCGAATTGTCTGTACTGTCGTAGTAGCCTGTTTGCTCTGAACCAGTGGTATTGATGTTGAAGTAAACGTTGTTGACGACTTGGTTGTTGAGGTCGGTGCTTTCTGTGATGTTGCTGGTGTCAACAACTTCGACAGCATTGTTGCTGTCGGTGACTACAGGCGATATCTCGGTAGGCTTCGGTGAAGCGATGCCAATGATCGCCGTCAGCGCTGCGGCTCCCGTGGCGTCAACGATGTTTGAAAAACATTCTTTGTAATCCATGAAACTTACGAACCGGGCACCCTTTGGAGAGAGGATGGAAACGTTGTCGGAGAGATTGAGATTGAACACGCCATCAATGGCATTCCTTCCGCCAGAAGCATGCAGAGTTGCATTGTCGATGGTCAGTGTTCCGTCAATCTTTCTTCCTCCAGCCTTAAAGTAGACACCAGTTCCACTCTTTGTTGCGCCATTGGCTATGACCACGCAGTTTCTGATGGTGAGATTGGAAAGATATGCAAATATTGCCTCACTCTGAAGTCCGTTCACCGTCAATGTGTCGGTGCCATTGTTTTGCCCCTCTATAGTCAGCGTTGGGCCGTTGTACGATGCCATATGCCCATCACCATGGTTGAAATCAATGCCAATATTGCCGCCAGTGATTGTGCTATTGCCGTTGAGCCTGATGGTGAGATTGTCACCATACGCCTTGATACCCTCATTAGCCTTGCCGCCAGGGTTGATGTTGGCATTGGTCAGCACCAGTGCACCGCTCTTGGGGTCAATGGCTACGCTGCCTTTGTCGTACAATATATCATACATGTTGTCCTGTGTCACTTTCTCGCCTTGCACAAAGAGTGAGTTGGTCTGTATGTTGAATTGCGCCGTCAATGTCTGGCTGCGTGTCGTGCCATCTGTAACATAGGCAACAATGCCCGATGGCTCGGTCAGTTCCACGGGCCCTTCGTATTTCTGGATGTCCGACGTGCGACTAAAGCCGTTCCTACTGATGATGTAATAATAAATGTCGCCTGCCGTGTTCGGATTGGTAAGGGTAACCCTTACAGCCTGTGTGAACACATTGGTATCGGGGGTGTAGCTGGCGCTGTCGGCAGACAATACCGGTGCGTTGTAGCCTACGTTCGGTTCAAGTCCTTCTTCAATAGTGGTAAAGAATCTCCATGGAGCAAAGTTGCTGTAATAGGGCTTGCTTCCAAAGGGCACGTTCAAGACTGCATTGTGATAGATGTAAAGGCTGGAGCGCTCTCGCCACAAGAAGTCACTGTCGCTATTGAAGAGTGCATACCATGTACTGACAGGATACGCACGCTTGCTTACGACCTTCTCCAGATTGAAACAATGGCAGAAAGACTGCTCCCCGTAGTCGTACAGCGTCTCTGGCAAGATGAGTACTTTGAAATTCTTATTGCCGAAATGATGGCCATATATGCCACTGGGCACAGAAGTCACCTTATATGTGGTTTCGCCCACGTTGACATATCCTGGTATGTCCAGCGTGTCAGTATAGCCATAGGCATTGTCCACGGTCAATGAATCAGAGCCATGAACATAGAAACAAAATGTAACGCCATTGACTGTAGCATAGACACTGTCACCACTCAATGTTCCCGTTACATTCTCTTGTGCCGAAGCCGAAGACAGGCAGACGGCGAGTAGCAGAGCTAAGAGGATTCCACGAAGTCTGCCATGAAGTTGCAGTTTTAAAGTTGTTGCCATAATACTATATTTATATGTGAATAATAGATTAAATCCATACCATAAATAACATGCTGCAAAATTATGGAAAAATGTAGGATACTCTATTACAGAATCTTTCAACTTTCTTGCGAAATCTTGCAAAATGCACATGAACCATCTTGCGAAATCTTGCACATAGACTTAGCCAATGCCTATAAACAAAAGGATTTTCTGTGACATATTTACGTTGTTTAACAATCGTCATTATGAAAGTAAAAGAGTAGTTACTGCTATAATCCACCCCTTACCCTTCATCCTCCCTTTTTTCGAATCTCGGTTTTGATATGAAACAAAGTACCCTTGGTATCTTCTGCTGTCATCTCGGTCGTGATATATCGAAGGGATGATGCGAGAGGTTGGGAGAGATGGGTCGCCATTGTAAATGCCATCCACATTGGAGAGCAAAACGAGGGCATCGACATTCAGCATTCTTGCTATCAAGCCCGATAATTCATCGTTATCGGTAAACATCAACTCGTTGAGGCAGGCGGTGTCTGACCTTTTTGAAAGTGCGAAGATAAATTATCAGACAGTGTCTGCTGTTTCATGTGGCGGAAGCGATGACGATGATGTGGCAACGGTTAATGCCGCTTCTGTTATAGCATCTAGCTATTCTGGAACATTGAAGCCAATAGGCTTCTCTGATGCTCCTGCGGCTTGTTATGTAACTTTAACCCGCCTTTCCTCGAAAACTATTCGTTTGGATAGATTACTCTGTGAAAAATTTGATGTAGATTTGAATCCAGTCAACTTGACTATAGTTGATAATGGAAACGGAAGATATACTTTGGAATCGGAAACTTCCAAAAGCATAGGAGGTACGTAGTATCAAGGGCAGCTAACTTTGACCTATCAAAATAGACTTGGTGTCACATTCTCTTTTACAGGTTGTAAGGATTGATTAGTTATAAAGTAAGTAACAGTTAAAAATAACTTGGTGCAAATCTGCTTAGCATTTATTTGTTCCAAGTTATTTTTACTGTTACTTAGAGAACAAACAAGTCGTCCATTGTTACTGCCGACTGAACATCCCAGGCATAAGGATTGTCGGATAATCCCATGGTCGTAATCATTGTAAGATGTACGGCTTTTTCGGTGCCAGTTTCTTGGATGAAACGCTCTCGCTTGTTTTGTAAACTCGCATCTATCGTATTAGTTATCTGAAATGGAGCCTTGGAGTATTTGATTTCACAGAGATTGATGACATCATCGCTCCTGTCTATCAGCAAGTCAATCTGTGCTCCCGGCTTATCCTTGCTCCCAGCTACACTCCAAGAATAAACCGTGGTGATAACTCCTTGAATGCCTAGCTTTGTCTTGATTTGCTCCACATGCTGTAGGCATACTCGTTCAAAAGCCAAACCGCACCACGTGTTGTACTCGGGTTTGCCGGTAATCTTGGTCCAATATTGTGCGTCATTGATATAGCTGTCCTTGATAAACTTATAATAAAATAAGGTGTAATTGTCCATTAACTGGAACAAGGCATTCTTAGCTTTCATTCCGATGCAATTATATTTTCGGATAAATCCGCAGTATTCCAAGTTCTCTAAGTATTCCGTCAACTTGCCATTGTCGGTCAACTTGGTTGCTTGTAAGATTTCTGTTCGGGTCATTCCGACTTTCTTGGTTGCCAAAGTATCTACTATCGAGAGATAAGGCTTAGGCTGTTTGAACAAAGAGTCGTATAAGTCATCAAACTCGTGACGAAGATTGCCATCCTCTGAGAAAAATAACTGGTTGATGTTCTGTGCCAGACTCATTCCCGGTTTCAGTTGAGACCAATAAAACGGAACACCTCCCATGATCATATAGCCTTCCAAAACCTGTCGGCGATTAAAGCGCAGTCCCATTTCTTCGGAATAGAGTTCGCATTCCCTTAAGCAAAACGGTTTCAGATGAATGCGGACAGACACACGGTTGTGCAATCCACCATGATTTTTAATCACCTTATTGATAATCCATGAGGTAGCACTGCCGCAAACGATGAGGAGAATATCCTTGCGGGCGGAAGCCCATCCATTCCAGAAATGTTCCAAAGCCGAAAGGAAATTGGAGCGTGGAGAATCCATCCATGGCATCTCGTCGATGAACACTACTTTCTTGGGGATAGTAGATTGTGCCAACAGTTGCCCCAACCTGTCAAAAGCATCATACCAATCTTTTAACTTCGACTGTTTCTGTTTGCTATATGATGTGAGTGAACGGTTGAACTCTGCCAATTGTATGCGATTGGTCTCATTTGCCAATCCTGTATGATAAAAGGCAAAGTCATTGTTGAAGGCCTCCCTTACCAGGAAAGTCTTTCCCACTCGTCTGCGCCCATATATGGCAACAAACTTCGACTCATCTGCAATCAATGCTTGATGAAGTGTCTTCAGTTCTTCTTTTCTACCTATTAACATAGTTCAAATAGTTATATTTCTGGGGCAAATATACGAAAAAATAGTGAGATAACGTGCGGAATCTATCTTTTTTAGATATATTCCGCACGTTTAAAGTATATTTTTAACGTTTGTTACTATAAAAAGGAAAGAAAAGAGTATGCGGAATAGCGCAAATATGAAGCGATATCTAAGAAAATGTGCTTTAAACGTGCGGAATCTATCTTTTTTAGATACATTCCGCACGTTTAAAGCATATCATCCTCGCCATCACGCCTAATGGGCAGTTTATGCTTGTGGCGTGCCGTGGCAGTCATGTGATTCAGGTTTTCAAAATCAATAAGAAAACTGGAATGATGGTTGATACGAAGCAGGATATGTTCTGATTAGCCTATCACATTGCATAGTCGGTTGATGGCTGCATCAAAAGTGGTGAGGTCTTTGGCTCGCTTTCTGATGGCTGCCTTGTAATTATAGATGGTTTGCGTAGAATAGAACAGGAGGGTGGCCAGTTCCTGTCCATCCGTAATTCCCAGTCGCATCAGTGCATAGATACGCAGTTCCTTGGTGAGACTGTTAGGGGCAGGGAGAACAATCTGCTTTTCTGGCAACAGCAGTTGGTTGAACTCTTCCACGAAATTCGGATACAAGTCAATGAATGCCTTGTCGAAGCGAATATAGAAGTTGGCTGCCTCTTCTTCTGCCAGCTTGTAGCTGTTGATGGCAGTCAGAAGATCGGCAGTTTGCTTTGCCTTGATTTTGCGGCTTACCAATTTGCGATAATCATCCAGTTTCTTGATATATACGGCACTGATGTCCATAAATAAATGCATATAGGTCTCTCTTCGTTTATTGGTGTTGAGCAGCTTCTGGTTCAGTTCGCCCAAGAGTGTATTTTGGCTTTTTATCTCCCTACGGCTCTTGGCTAGGCGCTTGTTCATCTTGAACGCAAAGAAAGCCATGGCAAGGAATCCTAGCGACAGGATGCTCACGATGACGAGAGATGCTGTTACGATGCGGTTCTTGCGTACTTCTGCCTGATGGTTCGTTTCTGTGATAAGGGGAAGTATGCGTGAAATCTCAACCATGCGGAGACGGTTGTTGTAGAATTGGGCATCCTCCATGGAGCAATAGAGGTATTTGGCAACCCTCTTTGCATAGGAGGCATCCTTATTATATAGATAGGTGGAAAACTCCTGAAGGGCCAGATTCTCCTTCAGGGGACATATCTGGTCTGAGATGGCTGCTTCTACAATATACTTTTCGTATAAATCCTTTTGGTCGGTATCATAATAATAGCGGGCTATGCAATAAGCCGATGAGGCATACACACGGCTGTTCAGGGGACTGGCAGAAAGCGCCTTCATGTAGAACTGAAGTGTTTTTTTGCTTGTACGCTGCTTTAGAAATTCAATCTCTCCTGACAGATAGTAATAAAGAGCGGATTCCTTGTTGCCGATATGCTCAAGAGTCTTGCCTAAATAAAAACGTTTCTTGGCTTCTAATCCTTCTTGAAACTCCGACTTGTTGCAGAAAGTTTCCCAGTAGTTATATACCCAAGTCAAGGTATAATAATAGTATTGCAATAATTTAGGTGACATTTTCTCCACGTCTATTGCGAGCATTAAGTCTTCTGCCTGGCTGTAGAAACCGCCTGTTGACAGCACTGCCGCACGATTGATTTTATTCAGGTTGATGAAATAATCATCCTGAAGTTGTACTGCCAGCTGGTAGCCCTTCTTGGCGTATGTCATGGCAGAGTCGTAACGATAGGTATAATACTCTCTGTAAATCTGGTTATAGAGACTAAGTTGGCTGCGCTTGTCGGAAGTCATGTATAGTTGCTTTTTGAGTCTTAGCAGTTTCGCTTCTTTTCTTTGGGTAAACTTGCTTCGCTGAGCGATGTAACTGTCTAAACGATGGAACAGCTGTTCCTCGTTTAAGGAAGAAGCATTTGCCAGTAATGGCATAAACATCATTAAGAACCACAATACTACTTTCATAACTATTTAATTGTTATTGTTACTATCTGATAGGCTATAAGAAAGCCTTATAATTGTATTTACTGCAAAGATACTACATTTATTTTTCTTTTTAATATCTACTCTGTTAAAAAGTATTAATATCTTTGATGTCTTGATTATTAGTGGTCTATGAACTTAATAAACCTAGTATTTATCTACTCGTAACCTACACATGATGTCAATGTTTGAAAAATCTCCTTAACTTTGCAACTGCAATCGAATCGCATTCGGTAGCAAGTGAAATCATGTACAACTAAGAATAAACAACTGTAAGATTTGTAAGATTATGAACTTAAGAATCCGTACATTCTCTATGGAACGTAAAAAACAAAGAACAACGAAAAAGGTATTTATGATTATCGCAGCGATGTGCATGACATCTATTATGGCATCTGCTCAAAAGACCATCAGAGTGTCAACAGACAAGACCGACCTCGTGATGCAGGTTTCTCCTAAGGGTCGCCTCTACCAAGTGTATCTGGGTGACAAGTTGAAGAATCCATCTGATTACAATCATCTGAAGTGGGATGTATATGCGGCTTCTGATGGTTCCGTCTGCCAGCGAGGTCATGAGGTTTATGCAACCTCTGGTGCTGAAGATTTCTTCGAGCCGGCAGTGGCAGTGACCCATGCAGATGGTAATATGACCACCTATTTGTATTACCAGTCTTCTGAAGAAAAGGCTATCAGTGGAGGTGTTGAGACCATCATCACTCTTAAGGACAAGGTGTATCCGCTGACCGTGAAACTCCACTATGCAGCTTACCCTAAGGAGAACGTCATCAAGGCATGGAGCGAAATCTCTCATAAGGAGAAAGCTCCGGTAACGCTTTGGAGATATAGCTCAACAATGCTTTATTTCAAGGCAAACAAGTATTTCGTTACCAATTATCATAGCGACTGGGCTAAGGAAGGCCAGCCTGAAACTTGCCAGTTGACTGCTGGTAAGAAAATTGTTGATACTAAGTTGGGTACCCGTGCAGCCATGCAGGAGGAGCCTTTCTTTGAACTGGGATTCGATGAGCCTGCCAAGGAGAATGAGGGCAAGGTGATGCTTGGAACCATCGGATGGCCTGGCAACTTCCGCTTTACCTTCGAGGTAGATAACGTGGGAGCTCTTCGTGTTATTCCTGCCATCAATCCATACGCCTCTAACTATAAGCTGAAGGCTGGTGAAACGTTCACTACCCCTGAGTTTATCTTTGCCATGAGCGATAATGGTATCGGTGAGGCTTCCCGTAATTTGCACAATTGGGCTCGCCAGTATCAGGTAAACATGGGTATGGAAGATCGCCTTACGCTCTTGAATAACTGGGAGAATACTGGCTTCGACTTCAACCAGCAGAGTCTTGCTGAGTTGATGAAGGATGCCAAGGACCTGGGTGTAGATATGTTCTTGCTTGATGATGGTTGGTTTGCCAACAAGTATCCTCGTAAGGACGACCATGCAGGTCTCGGCGACTGGGAGGCTACCAAGAGCAAACTGCCTGATGGAATACCTGGATTGGTAAGAGATGCCAAGAAGGCTGGTGTAAAGTTTGGTATTTGGATTGAGCCAGAGATGGTGAATCCTAAGAGTGAACTCTTCGAGAAGCATCCTGACTGGGTCATCATGCAGCCAAAGCGTGATACCTATTATTACCGCAACCAGCTGGTACTTGATATCAGTAATCCTAAGGTACAGGATTATGTGTTCGGCATCGTGGATCGCATCATGACAGAGAATCCGGATGTGGCTTACTTCAAGTGGGACTGCAACAGTGTGATTACCAATATCTATTCTCCATATCATAAGGAGAATCAGGGTAATTTCTATATCGATCATGTCCGTGGTATCTACAAGGTGCTTACCCGTATTCATAACAAGTATCCTAAGTTGCCGATGATGCTCTGCTCTGGCGGTGGCGGCAGAATGGATTATGAGATGCTTAAGTATTTCACAGAGTTCTGGTGTTCAGACGATACTGATCCATACGAGCGCCTCTACATCCAGTGGAGCCTGTCGAAGTTCTTCCCAGCCAAGACCATGGGTTCGCATGTAACCAACTGGAACAAGAATACCAGTGTGAAGTTCCGCACCGATGTTTGCAGTTCATGTAAGTTGGGCTTTGATATCGACCTCAAGTCGCTTTCTGGTGATGACTACAAGTTTGTGCAGAATGCTGTCAAGAACTACGATAGCATGAAGCCTATGATTCTCGAGGGCGACCAGTATCGCCTGGTTTCTCCATACGAAGGCAACCATTGTGCCATTAACTATGTAAGTAAGGACAAGCAGCGTGCCGTTCTCTTTGTATACGACTTGCATCCACGCTACAAGGAGCCTGTGATGAATGTGAAGATGCAGGGATTGGATGCCGATAAGGTTTATACCGTAAAGGAGACTAATCTGATACCTGGAAAGGAGTCTGATTTGGAGTGCAATGGCAAGCAGTACAGCGGTGACTATCTGATGAAAGTCGGCTTGAATGTATTCAGCCAGACCGATGGAACGAGCCACGTATTGGTATTAGAATAACGTATCAACTATTCATAATAAAAACGAAAAGCAGCAAAGTCTATACAAATAGGCTTGCTGCTTTTTTAGGTTTCTGTATTTCTTATCCCTAATGAATTTACTTGTTTAGTGGTCTTGCCACAAACTCAGTATGAAGGGTCTCCATCGGATGCTCCTTCAGATTGATGAGGATGTTTGGCGTATTGCCGTTGGCGATGATTACCTTGATGCCGGCATTGGCTACGTCGTGAGCGGTCTTTACTTTCGATGTCATGCCGCCTCTGCCGTGACTGCTCTTGCTGGCAAGGATGTACTCACTGATGTCACGGTCGTAATAAACCGATGGGATGATGCGGGTGGTAGGCTCGCTTGGGTCACCATTGTAGATGCCATCCACATTACTTAATAGAATCAATGTGTCGGCATTCATCATCTTGGCAATCAAGCCAGACAACTCATCGTTATCCGTAAACATCAGCTCGGTGATGCACACGGTATCGTTCTCGTTGACGATAGGGAGTACGTTGTTTTCCAGCATCACCTGCATGCAGGCCTCCTGGTTCTTATACTGCTCTTCGGCACCGAAATTCTCCTTCATGGTCAATACCTGACCAATCTTTATCTTATATTCACGGAAAAGGTTGTAATAGAGACCAACGAGTTTCACCTGTCCGATGGCAGAGAACAGCTGGCGTTGCTCCACGTTGTCCAAATGATGGTCAACATGCAGTTCGGCTCTTCCGGCAGCCACGGCTCCAGAAGAAACCAGAATCACCTCATAGTCGTGTTTTCTGAGCCAGACAATCTGATCCACAATCGCCGACATTCTCGTTACATCCAGTTTTCCGTCTTCTCGGGTCAGCACGTTGCTGCCCACCTTTACTACGATTCTTTTTCCCATTTTATGCCGATATTTAGTTGGAGCAAGGAATCTGTTGTTTCAAATTCCTTGCCCCTTCAATCATTATTTCTTTTTATTGTCTTTTTCCCGAATCTCTACTCTTCGAATCTTGCCGGAGATGGTCTTTGGCAGTTCATCTACGAATTCGATGATGCGAGGATATTTATAAGGAGCAGTCTCATGCTTCACATGATCCTGCAACTTCTTGACGAGATCTGGACCCGCCATACTCTTGTATTCATCCTTCAGTACAACGGTAGCCTTGACTACCATACCGCGGATTGGGTCTGGCACACCGGTGATGGCGCACTCTACTACGGCAGGGTGAGTCATCAGGGCATTCTCTACCTCGAAAGGACCGATGCGGTAACCCGAACTCTTGATCACGTCGTCGATTCTTCCCTCAAACCAGAAGTAGCCTTCCTCATCACGCCAAGCCATATCACCTGTATGATAGAAACCATCGTGCCAAACCGATTTGGTCTGCTTTTCATCGCGATAGTAATATTTGAAGAGACCGATAGGCTTGTCATCGCCGATGCGGATGCAAATCTCGCCCTTTTCACCATCTTCGCATTCCGTCATGTCTGGGCGAAGGATGTGAACATCATATTGTGGGTTTGGCTTGCCCATGCTTCCTGGCTTTGGCTTGATCCAAGGGAAGGTTCCCAATGTCATGGTGGTCTCGGTCTGTCCGAAGCCCTCGTAAATCTGAACACCAGTTAGCTTCTGGAAGGTCTCTGCCACGGATGGGTTCATTGCCTCACCCGCTGTGGTGCAGTATTCAAGACTGCTGAGATCATACTTAGAGAAATCCTCCTGAATCATGAAGCGGTAGATAGTAGGAGGGGCACAGAAAGAGGTGATGTGATACTTCTCAATCTGGCGCATGATCTTATCCGCTGTAAACTTCTCGTGGTCGAAGACGAAGACGGTAGCTCCGGCAAACCATTGTCCGTAGAGCTTGCCCCATACAGCCTTGCCCCAACCGGTATCGGCTACGGTAAGGTGGATGGAGTTCTCGTGGAGATTGTGCCAATATACACCCGTGGTCAGATGACCGAGCGCATAGAGGTGATCGTGTGCCACCATCTTTGGCTCGCCAGTGGTTCCCGATGTGAAGTACATCAGCAGGGTATCTTCGTTAGAGTTTACATGTTCTGGGCGAACGAAAGGAGCACATTCGTTCCATTCCTTCATCCAGTCGTGGAAACCTTCAGGGATATCCGGACCGATACTAATCAATGTCTTGACAGTCGGACTCTCTGGCATTGCCTGATTAACCTGCTCTACCACGTAATCATCGCCGCAGCAGATGATAGCCTTCACGCTTGCTGCATTGTTGCGGTAAATGATGTCGTGCTTGGTAAGCATGTGGGTAGCAGGGATGGCTACGGCACCCAACTTGTGGAGACCGAGCATGGCGAGCCACCACTGATAGTGACGCTTCAGAATCAGCATCACCTTATCATCGTGACCGATGCCGAGACTCTGGAAGTAAGCAGCAGCCTTGTCGCTCTGCTCCTTCAGATCCTTGTATGTAAAACGGATTTCTTCGCCACGTTCACTTGCCCAAAGCAGCGCCACGTGGTCTGGTTTGATCTTTGCCCATTCATCCATCACGTCGTAGGCAAAGTTGAAATCTTCTGGTATGATAAACTCCAGATGCTCCTTGAAGTCTTGCTCTGAAGTGAATTTTGTCTGTTTTAGAAATCTCTCGATCATAGTTACTCTTCTAGATAATTATACAAAGGAACTTGGCTGGCTCATTGTTGAGTGAGCGGAAGCAATGCGACTTTCTACTGTCGAAGTAGATGCTGTCGCCTGGGTTCAGCACCATCACTTTTTCTTCGATGGTTACTTCGAGCTGTCCCTCAATCACATAATCATATTCCTGTCCGTCGTGTCCGTTCTTGTTTGGCTTCTTGTCGCCTGGCAACGGATCCACCTGTACCATGAACGGATTCACCTTTCTATCCTTGAATCCTACGGCAAGGCTCTGGTATTTATACTGGTTGTTGCGGTCTATCTCCGGTCCCTGTCCCTTGCGGGTAACGTAGTATCCCTTCATGCGAGGTTCCTCGCCGAAGAGCAATACGTCAAGGTCGATGCCGTATCGCTTAGAGATTTTTGACAGGCGATAAACAGAAGGATCCGCCTCACCGGATTCTATCTTGAGGTAATGATCAAGACTGATTTCGCACAGTTCTGCAATTTCCTCGGCAGGAATATTGAGAACCTCGCGGAGACCTTTCAGCCTTTCACCGATTTGTTTGATTGCTTCGTCCATAAAATATTCTTTTTATTGTTTGCTTTGATAATACATCGAACAGTTGCTGCTGGGCAATTTCGAAATGTAAGCGCAAAGATACGAAAAATATTTAAAACGGCTCAAAAAACTTACGTTTTTATAACTCTTTGTGCTTATAAAAACGAAAATGCTGCACAAATAAAGTAATCTGTGCAGCATTCATTGTATCATTTTCTTATTTTTTTCCTGCCAATAAACCATTGATTACTGCGCTGGTAAAGCCGCCTTGTTCCATGGTGTTGAGGCCCTTGATGGTGCAGCCGCCAGGAGTTGTTACTTTATCAATGGCAGCCTCTGGGTGTTCGCCAGTTTCCTGAAGCAGCTCTACGGCACCCTTGATGGTCTGCAAGACAATCTTCTGGGCATCCTTAGCCTTGAAGCCCATCTCTACGCCGCCTTCCACATTGGCTCTTACATAGCGCATGGCGTAAGCGATGGCACACGACATAGCGGTAGCTGCTGGGAAGAGACGTTCTTCCATGATGAGGCTTTCGCCCAATTCATCGAAGATTTCTGTAATCTGCTGGATTTCTGTAGCAGATGCATCTACAGGAGTGATGAAGGTCATCGACTGCTTGTAGGCAATGGCGATGTTTGGCATCACGAGGAAGAAGGTTGGGGTGATGCCATCCTTGTCCAGCCACTCCTTGATGTTGGCTGATGGCACACCGGCTGCTACCACTACGAGTTTCTGACTCTTGTAGTTGAGTGCATCCTTGATTCCCTTCAATGTCTTCTCCACGCACCAAGGCTTTACTACCACGCAGATGATGTCTGCGCCATGGCAAGCCAACTGGTTGTCGAGAGTTACGCTGGCTCCTTCGCTTGCGAAGTGATCCAATACTGGTTGGTTATGGTCAGATACCGTAATATCTGATGGAGTGAACTTCTCGCTCTGCAAGAGTCCTTCTGCCATGGCACCGCCCATAGCACCTGCTCCGATAATTGTTATTTTCATTGTCGTCTTATAGTTAAAATGCAATTATGGTGCAAAGATACTACTTTTATCAGAAAAAAGAGCAGTTTATAGACGATTTTTTAAGAAAGTATGCTTGTTTACTGACGATTTTTTAAGAAATTCGCTAGTTTACTCCCATTCTGGAAGTATCCACGTCCTTGGTTCTCTTTTCCTTGTACTTGCCTATCTTATAGATGATGGAGATGGATGCTGATGCCCTTGTTGGCTTATATTGCAAATTCTTTATTCCACCATTTCCGCATACTTCTTGAACAGCTCCGCTACGCATTCACTCTCCGTCATCTTGGTGGAGAAACCATAGGCTGCCATCACGGCTCGGTCGTTCTGACGATGTGCTTGTAAAAGCTCTTTTGGCATGAGTGTCGGGTCGTAGAGGTCGGCGAGAGAAGAGTCGGGATACAATGCCCTCGCATCTAGGATGGCTTGGGCGGATGCCTCTATCTTCGCTTGCTGCTCTGGAGTAGAAGATGGCCATGGGAAGTTGTTATACACCACGTCCTTGCTGTAGCGATAGTCGCTTTTCAAGCGACCGCACACCGCTCGCATCCATGCCATGTGGACGTTCGACTCCAAGATGCCGAAGTGGTAGAGAGTGGCGGAAGGGATTGTTAGAACAGCATCGCTTGCGATGATATTCGGATTGACAAATCCCATTGGAATATATTTTCTGTTTTCCGACGAGTGCCTTGGAACAATAATGTACTCTGTAGTTGAGGCTCTTCTTTCATCAAAGAGGGTTGGCATGTCGGCTTTCTTTCTTGTTGCCTCTTTCTTGCTCTTTAGCCTAAACTCTCTGACGGCTTCCACTCTTTTTCTCACCTCTGGCAATGCTTTAAGTTCTGATGGTGAAGCTCCAACAAGCCAAAGGCACCAACGCTTTTTCTTATTCAAAAACTCTTGCGCACCTACGAATGGACGTATAAATTTGTTGGTATTGGGTTCTTTTGTAATGAAGTCTTCATATTCGTCTGCCTCTATAATCAAGTTGCCATCGTCTGTAGGTTGGCTACCTTTTGTCATAAGCGGAATATCGCAAAGAGCTTTAGTTCTGCTTTCTACGAAAACGTCTGGCGAATCTATCAGATACCCATTGATGTTTTTCGCTTCTATCACCTGTCCGTTGTCAAACAATAATTTTAGCTTGTTGGTAGGAACATCCGAGAATCCTACAATCACGCAATGTACATGTGCTTTCAGGCTAGCTTCGCTATCCCATCTGAAGGTGCGGTAAGCGAAGTCGATATGTACGCCAAACATTTCTTTGAGAGGTTTCCATATCGCTGCAACCTGCTCTCCTTGTGTGATGGAATTGGTGGAAACAAGAGCTGCGTGGATATTAGTGTTCTGCATCATTTGGGCAGCCTTGTAATACCAAGCAGCCACGTAGTCTATCTTGCCAGCTGTCTTATATGGTTTGCCCTTTTCATCCACGAAAATATTGAGCAAGTCAGCTTTTTGTTCCTTGCTCTGCAATGAGTAACCTACAAATGGTGGATTACCTATGATATAATCTAACTCATCTTTCGGACATACCTCCTCCCAGGCAATTCGCAATGAGTTGCCCTCTGTAATGTTAGCGTAGCTCTTCAGAGGCAGGAAGTCGATGTCGTGGTGGATGATCTTCTCTGTCTCTGCCATCATTTGCGCCTCGCTTATCCAGAGAGCGGTGGTGGCTACGGTGACGGCGAAGTCATTGATTTCGATGCCGTAAAATTGATGGATGTTCACCTTGATGGGATTCTCGAAGGCGTTAAGTTGCTCCACGCTGTATATCTGCTTGATAATCTCGTTCTCCAGTCTTCTGAGCGAAAGGTAAGTCTCCGTGAGGAAGTTTCCTGAACCGCACGCCGGGTCGAAGAAACGCAATTCAGCCATCTTGTCTTGCAAGGCATGAAGTTGCTGCATACGTTTCTTGATGTTGCTTTCCTCCAGACAATCATCGAATGTCTTTCTAAGGTCGTTATAAAACAGAGGGTCTATTACCTTATGGATATTCTCTATCGAGGTGTAGTGCATACCTCCTGAGCGTCGAGTCTCTGGATTGAGGGTGCTTTCGAATACTCCACCGAAGATGGTTGGAGAAATCTCGCTCCAGTCGAAATCGAGCGAGGCGTGCTGCAGGAGCGTATCACGCAGTTCGTCGGTGAACTGCGGAATGTCTATATCCTCGGCAAAGAGTCCGCCATTGGTATATGGAAAGGCGGCAAGCGAGGGATTGAGATACTTGCTTCGCTTGTCGGCAGGGGTGTTGAGAACCTCGAAGAGTTGTACCAGAGCCATTCTCATATCTTCCGTCTGATAATGAGCCAAGAAATCATGGAACATATCTCGTTTGCCGAAGATTCCTGCATCCTCAGCATAGAGGCAGAAAACCAACCTCACGCAAAGAATGTTCAGGTAGCGCAGTGATTGAGGGTCATTGGCATCATACTGAGTGATAAAGGCATCATAAAGTTTGCCGACAATCTCGCCAGCTTTCATCGATACCTCCATCTCTCGTTGCAGGTGAATGCCCTGCTGCTCTACCAGGAATTGCAGGCGATAGTACTCCTTCTCCAAGTCTTTGAGGAGAATACGGGATGGCTCACCCTTTGGGTTCTCCATATCATAGACATCAAACTCGGCGAAGTTGCAGGTAACAATCCAGCGAGGTCGCTCGGAGTAGGGCAACACGGCAGAGTATCGCTGTGCCTGCTGGAAGGGGGTTAATAAAGAGCCGTCGCTCTGTTTGATGGCTTGTCGCAAATCCTTGCCCAGTGATTTCTGCTCTATCATCACATGGGTGGAGGGAATCATTCCGTCTATGAAGGATGTATGGTCGAGCTGTGCCTGTTGCTCGAAGGTGATGAACACAGAAGGACTCTCCACCCCGAAAATCTCGGTGAGGAGTTCTATCCAGAATGTCTGGCTCTCGCCCTTCTCATATCCACGGCCTTCCCATTTCTTGGCGAAGGCAGCGGCAGCCATGCTTTGTTGTTTCTCTGTCATGTTCGTAAGTGAAGAGTGAAGAACGAAGAGTGAAGAATTCGTCGGCTACTCTTGCGTTGTCTCTTCCTGTTGGCAAAGGTAATAACTTTTTCTTAAAACGCCAAGAGCAACAGCCAAAAATGTATCGGCTGCCGCTCTATTATTTGCTTTTGACATTTGCTTGCTCAATTAATCTTTTTTTCTTTTTCCTCACTAAATGCCTTTATCATTATTTATAGTCTTTGCAATCTTAACACTACAATAAACGTGCGCCAATGCTATAACAACCGTTAAAAACCAAGTCTTATTTCGAAATTTCATCCGTTTTTTATTCTTTTGTTTCCATTTTAGCGATATTTTTCGTATATTCGCATTCGCAATCGGGAAACCGACAACGCAAAAAATAAAAAATGAATGCAAAAACAAATATCTTATGGCAAAGATTATTGTAAGAAACCAAACGAAAAAAACACTAACCAAAGATGGTGTTGATTACATCTGCATTACCGATATAGCATGGCAGAAGAATCCCATTGAACCCAAAGATGTGGTAAAGAATTGGTTGCGTTCCAAAAACACCTTGGAGTACTTAGGACTTTGAGAGCATTTGAGCCCGATTCGATGGGTGGAACTACCCCATGCTGTAGTATTATTAAATTTTATCAACTATGAATAGTAAGAATTTATACTTTACAATCTTCTCTTTAATCCTTTTAGGATTTATCTTTTCTTGTGCAGAGAATAGTAATAAGTGTAGTCCTTCTTATGCAAGCAACATAGAACAACTTAATGAAAAGTTATATGATTCTTATGCAAATGTTGCAGTAAGGAAAAACAACACAACATCTGATGACATAATAACACCAGAATATTTTGGAGGCTCATATGTCAAGGCAAATAAACTTATTGTCATGGTCAAAAATGGAAGTCCAAAAGGAATAGAAGATATAAAGAAAAGACTAGGCACGGATTCAAATGTGACATTTGTATCTTGTACTTATTCTCTTCAAGAATTAAAAGAATTAAACGCTAAATTGAAAGTATCTTTTGCCAAGAAAGCTGCATTGCGAGACGAAATTGGGTGGGTTGCTGTTGGTATCAGACCTATTCAAAATAGAATTGTCGTATATTTGAATAATGCTTCTAATAAAAATATCTCTAAATTCAAGAATGAAATTTGCAATTCAGATAAAATAATTTTTGATCAGTTGGAAATAGAGCCAATTGAAATACAAAAAGATACAGCAAAAGACGAAAAAGTAGGAAGTCCCTCATAAAAGTGTATGGATAACTCGAAAAGTCCCTCATAAAAGTGTGTTAATCTTCTAAAAAGTCCCTCATAAAAATATGATAGATTTTGCCATTTCATTGTTTTTCAGTCTTTTGCAGCAAGAATACAATAATGATACCATGAGTATATGAAGGAGATGATGTCGCATCGCAACCTTTTTGATGGCTTTTCTGTCTAATAACTAGACAGCAGTGTCAAGTATTTAGACAGGTCATCTTATGACCTTTTTTCTATATATTCTGATAATCAGTCGTTTATGTTTTTGGCATAGCCGTTGCCTTGCTATTTTGCAACAAATAAGAATAGTAACAACATAAAGAATAATAAGACAATGAAAAGACTTGCGTTAGTAGCATCCTTCTGTGGCATTACCATAACACAGATGATGGCACAGAACATCAATGGTGAACAGATTTCCGACACGACCCTATTTGATAAGTTCTCCAAAGAACTTGGCGAAGTGGTGGTGAAAGCTCATCTTCCTCAATATAAGAAGACCCACGAAGGACTGCTGACCAACGTGGCAGGAACCGTGCTTAGCAAGATGGGTACGGCAGAAGATGTATTGAAGCATGTGCCGAGTATCGTGAAGAAGAAAGATGGATATGAGGTGGTCGGCAAGGGTACACCTATTATATATATCAACGGCAGGAAGATGCAAGACATCAGTGAGTTGGATAACATCAAATCTTCTGACATCAAGAGTGTGGAAGTCATCCAGAATCCAGGAGCTACCTACGATGCTTCGGTAAATGCAGTAATCAAAATCAAGACCATCAAGAAGAAAGGAGAAGGTATCGGCTTTGATACTCGCTCTGTGTATTGGTATAATAAGCACGACAATACCATCCAACAGGTTAACATGAACTATCGTCATAATGGACTGAATCTCTTTGCCACTTATAAGTTCTCTGATGCAACATGGATGCAAAAGGCCATCTACGAGCAGACTGTACATGTAGATACGCTTTGGCAACAGCATAACAACAACGAAGTAACTGGTCGCATAGAATCGCACCGTCTTATCAGTGGTTTTAGCTATGATTTCAATGCCAATCATTCCATTGGTGCGAGATACACCTTGACCTCGCCAGGCTATTCTCGCTCAAAAGATTTTTTCGATAGTCAGGTAACTGCCGACGGTAAGTTTTACGACTATATCAAAACCGATGGTCTGACGGTCGACAAGAACAGCCCTAGCCATCAATTGAATGCCTACTACAACGGCACATTGGGCAAGACCACTATTGATCTGAATACCGACCTCTATTTCAGTACAAACAGGGCTTATGCCTATAGCGATGAACAGAGCCAGGAGCACGATTCTCGTAACATCAACTCCAAGAATCGTGTGAGCAATAAGATGGTAGCTACCAAACTCGTAATTACCTCTCCTCTCTTAGGCGGTAATCTCTCCTATGGAGCTGAGTATATCCATACCCGTCGCAACGATGACTACGAAGTGAACCGCACAGACCTCCTCGCCAACTCTTATAGCAAGTTGGAGGAGCAGACGGCAAGTCCATTCATCCAATATGCGCGCCTCACCCCGATAGGAAACATCACGGCAGGGTTGCGATACGAGTATGTAAGATTCAAGTATTATGATGCAGGCATCTATCAGCCCGAGCAGAGTCGCTCCTTCCGTAACCTCTTTCCTACCATCAGCTATGGTGCGAAGGTAGGTAAGGTAATGGCACAGTTGAGCTATTCGGTAAAGACCTCTCGTCCTTCATATAGTCAACTGAGCAACAATGTATCTTATATGAATCGATTTACTCGCCAGACTGGTAATCCTTATCTCGACAACGAAACCAATCACAGAGTGGAATTATCGGGTGTATGGAAGTTCATCCAGTTTATGGTCAACTACAAGGACTCTCGCAATGCCATCATCTATTGGGCGGAGCAAATTCCTGAGAACGAAGCAATTACCATGATAAGTCGTAAGAACGTGAAGAGTCTCAAGAGCATGACCGCCTACATCAGTGCCGCTCCAAAGATAGGCATTTGGGCGCCGCAAATCAACTTGGGCATGCAGAAACCCTGGTTCACCCTCCATACTGATGTGGCATCTTATCGCTTGAATCGTCCTATTTTCATGGGCAACTTCAACAATGCCTTCTCCTTGTCATGCGGCATCACCCTTAACGTGGATTATCGCTATCAGAGCAAGGGTAACACGATGAACGTATATCTTGCCAAAGAGCAGCATGTACTGGATGTCAGCATCAGCAAGTCATTCCTAAAGGATGCCCTTACCTTGGAAATAAAAGGCAACGACCTGCTTTATAAATGTTGGGATGCCGACTTACTCTATAACCAGAAGATGGAACTCCTGCAAGTATCTAAGCGAGGTACGAGAGACCTGCAATTCACCCTTCGCTATAAGTTCAATACCACACGCAGCAAGTACAAGGGAACTGGTGCCGGTAATGCAGAGTTGAATCGACTGTAAATATTTTTTATTACTTTTATTCGAAAGTAGAGACATTTAAGATGATTTCCTATAAGGGGAACAAAAAAGCAGCAAACCGCAAAGGGCTTGCTGCTCACGATAGGAGTGATTCCTATTTCTTTTATGGGTTGAGTTTTCTTTATATCCTTATCTCAATGGGTTTATACTTCCTTCAATACGGTTTCCAATCTTTCGATGAAGTCATCTACATTTTCCTTGGTCAATACCAATGGAGGGAGGATACGGAGGATGTTGGTGCCGGCGCAACCGGTGAAGCAGTGCTGCTCGTGGATGAGCTTGCTGCGAACTTCCTTGTGAGGAATATCGAGTACGGCGCCTACCATCAAACCACGGCCACGAACTTTTGTGATGTGGCTGTTGCGCTTCTGCAACTCCTTCAGCTGGGCAATGAGATATTCACCAACCTCATGCGCATTCTGTACCAGATTCTCCTTCTCGAAAACATCGAGAACGGCGAGAGCGGCAGTACATGCCAGATGGTTGCCACCGAAAGTAGTACCCAGCTGACCATATACAGGAGTAAACTCTGGAGAAATCAATACGCCACCCATAGGGAAACCATTACCTATACCCTTGGCTACGGTGATGAGATCAGGCTTGATGCCCAACCACTGGTGAGCGAAGAACTTACCGCTTCTACCATAACCGCACTGGATTTCATCGCAAATCAGGAAAGTGCCGTATTTCTTGCAGGCTGCCTGCAATCCCTGAGCAAACTCAGGAGTTACCATGTTGCAACCACCTACGCCCTGGATTGCCTCAATGATACAAGCACATACATCGCCCTTGGCGAGTTCCTTCTCCCAAGCCTCCAAATCGTTGATAGGAAGATAGGTTACGTGACCATTGTCATTGATAGGAGCGATGATCTTAGGATTATTTGTTACCTCTACGGCAAGGGATGTTCTGCCGTGGAAAGCCTTCTCTATAGAAAGCACGCGGGTTCTTCCGTTGGTGAATGAAGCCAGCTTCAAGGCATTCTCGTTTGCCTCGGCACCAGAGTTGATGAGGAAGAACTGATAATCTTCATAACCGCTTATCTTGCCCAGACGCTCAGCGAGTTTCACCTGCAACTTGTTGATGACAGAGTTGGAATAGAAACCCAGGTTGTTCAACTGGTTGGTGAGCATCTCCACATAGTGAGGATGGCAATGACCGATGCTGATAACGGCATGACCGCCATAGAGGTCTAGGTATTCCTGCCCCTTGTCGTCCCATACCTTGCAGCCCTGTCCTTTTACAATATTAATATCGAAAAGAGGATATACGTCGTAAAGTTTCATGTTAAATCTATGTTTTAAGAAAGACAACTCATAGAGTTATCTTATTACAAACTATTTTTATGATAGAAGAACGAATGATTTTTCATCCGTTCTTCCGTATTCTTTTATCTAAAATGCTGATGGCTTGAGCTTTAAACCTGCAGTCTGGTCGAGACCAAACATGATGTTCATGTTCTGGACAGCCTGACCTACGGCACCCTTCAAGAGATTGTCGATGCAGGAAGTGATGAGGAGCTTATCGCCATACTTATCCACATGAACCAGGCACTTGTTGGTATTCACCACCTGCTTCAGGTCGATAGCCTTATCCACATAGTGGGTGAACTTGGCATCCTTGTAGAACTCCTTGTAACCGGCTACGATTTCCTCGATTGGCTTGTCGGTCTTCACTACTTCTGTAGCGAAGATGCCACGGGCGAAGTCGCCACGGTAAGGGATGAAGTCGATGGCAGCATCGAGATACCCCTGTGTCTGCTTCAGACTCTCACGAATCTCTGGCACGTGCTGATGGTTGAATGCCTTGTAGATGCTCATGTTGTTGTTGCGCCATGAGAAATGGGTAGTGGCTCCTGGCTTCTGACCAGCGCCGGTGCTACCGGTAATGGCATTGACAGAAACATCGCTGTTGATGAGGCCCATCTTAGCAGCAGGCAACAAACCAAGTTGAATGCAAGTTGCAAAACAACCTGGGTTTGCCACGTGCTGAGCTACGGCTATTTTTGATTCATTTATTTCTGGAAGACCATATACAAAATCGTGAGCGGCTGGGGTTGGCTGCTGGGTAGCAACCACAGTCTCAGGGGCAAGACGGAAGTCTTGTGCCAAATCGATAATCTTCACGTTCTCCGGAACATTGTGCTCCTTCAGGAACGCCTCGCTCTTGCCGTGACCGAAGCAGAAGAAAATGACATCCACCTGGTCGAAAGGCATCTCGGCGGTAAACTTCAAATCAGTCTCGCCATACAATCCCTCGTGAACCTCAGCCACCAGGTTACCGGCATTACTCTCGCTGTTGGCGAATACAATCTCTGCCTCAGGATGGTTGATAAGGAGGCGAATCAACTCACCTCCTGTATAACCTGCTGCTCCTAAAATACCTACTTTTACCATATTATCTTTCCTCGTTAGGGTGCATACCATAATAAACACGGAGTGGGGTAGAGCTTACCTTGATGAAGCCCTTCGCATCCTCTGCGGTCCAACCGTGCTGCATCTCACCATACTCACCGAGCTTAGACTTGGTCAAATCGTCTGGTGAATCGACACCAACAGTCTGGAAGCTAAATGGACGGAGTTTCAGGATAGCTGTACCGTTTACGTTGCGCTGAGAAGAAGTCAGCATTGCCTCGATATCCGGCATTACAGGCTCCAGGTACTGGCTCTCGTGGAGGAACATTCCGTACCAGTTGCCTACCTGGTCCTTCCAATACTGCTGCCACTTGCTCAATGTGCTCTTCTCCAACAGACGGTGAGCCTCGATGATGAGCTTAGGAGCTGCAGCCTCGAAACCTACACGACCCTTGATACCGATGATGGTGTCACCCACGTTGCAGTCGCGACCGATAGCGTAAGATGCACCAATCTCCTCAATCTTCTGGATGGCCGCAATCTTATCATCAAACTTTTCGCCGTTGACAGCCACGATCTCACCCTTCTCGAAGGTAATCTTCAGTTCGGCCTCTTCTTCCTTGGCAGTAACGTGCTTCAGGTAAGCCTCCTCTGGGAGACCTTGGGTTGGGTCGAGAATCTCACCGCCGCAGATACTGGTTCCCCAGATACCTACGTTATATGAATACTTCAACTTGGTGAAGTCTGCATAGAAACCGTGCTCGTTCAGGTAGTCAACCTCCTCCTTACGAGAAAGCGCCTTGTCACGTGTCAAGGTGATAATCTCTACACCAGGAGCCATCACCAGGAAGGTCATGTCGAAACGAATCTGGTCGTTGCCGGCACCTGTACTTCCGTGAGCGATAGCATCTGCACCAATCTCCTTGGCGTAACGTGCGATGGCGATAGCCTGGAAGATACGCTCAGAAGATACTGAAATAGGGTAGCAGTTGTTGCGGAGCACATTACCGAAAATCATGTATTTCAATGATTTCTCGTAATACTCGTGGGTAACGTCGAGAGTGACGTATGCCTTGGCACCCAACTTATATGCGTTCTCCTCGTTGGTCTTCAACTGCTCGGCAGAGAAACCACCTGTGTTAGCGCATGCTGCATAAACATCCCAGCCATCCTGGGTCAACTTCATTACTGTGTATGATGTATCGAGACCGCCGCTAAAAGCGACTACAACTTTTTTATTTGCCATTTTATTTTATGTTTAATATGTGGTGAATAATGTTTAGATGGCATTCTTGCCAACACCTTAAATTATATGTAAGGATTTAAATTTCTGCAGATGGACCGTCAATCTTGCGGATTCTCTCAATCACTTCCTGAGGAAGCTTGATAGGCAGATGTTCTTCTGGGTCGAAGAGCATGGCGGTGCAGATGCAGTATTTGCGGTTGGTACGATGGAGAACATCTACGTTGATGCAACCCTCGCAACCACGCCAGAATGACTCATCATCGGTCAGGTCGGCGAAAGTAACAGGAAGATAACCCAGCTGGGTGTTCATCTTCATGACAGCCGAACCGGATGTCAAAGAGAAAATCTTGGCATGAGGCCATCGCTGTCGGGCAAGCGTAAAGGTAAGGTTCTTGATGCGTTTAGCCAGTCCCATACCACGGAAGTCTGGGTGAACGATCAAACCTGATGTGGTAACATAGTGCTTGTTGCCCCATGTTTCGATGTAGCTGAAACCTGCGAACTTTTCGCCCTGGAGAGCGATGACCGCCTTGGCTTCGCGCATTTTGGTGGCAACATACTCTGGTGAACGCTTGGCGATACCAGAACCACGCTTCTTTGCAGCTTCTGCAATTGTAGTCAGAATGGTGTCGATGTACTTGATGTGACTTTCGTCAGCCACCATTACTTTAACTTCTGCTTCTTCCATTTTTTCTCTTCTATCTTAAAATGTTTTTGTTTTAATATTCTTTCTTTATATATAATAAGGTGTATGCTTTGCATAAAAATGCAACTACCTTATATATATTTATGGTGAACGTCTGGAATTACCTCTGCTAGTGCATTGATGATTTCCTCTTCTGTGGTACCTTTCTTTTTAACCAGGAAGATAGTGTCGTCACCGGCGATGGTTCCAAGAATTTGAGAAATATCACTATTGTCTATGTTATAGGCAATGCTGCTTGCATATCCAGGACGTGTTTTGATCACGACCATGTTCCCGGAGAAGTTGATTGATTGGAATCCGGTATTCACCATCATCTTGCTCACTGGAATATGGTTTGATACTCTCTTATATAATGTATCGTTGGGCAGGACATACGCATATTTTCCACTCGAAGATGCTGCCTTTGCTACCTTGAGCAGTTTTAAGTCACGGCTCAATGTTGCTTGCGTAATCTTAAAGCCTTCTTTGTGAAGAGCCTCCAAAAGTTGGTCTTGCGAACTTAACTCCTGACTTGATATAAGCATCTTCAAAGTTTCCAATCTGCTGTTCTTTGCCTTCATATGCTGTATTTTTATTCGTTTAACGGCTGCAAAATTACAATATATTTTGCAAATAACCAAATAAAATGAAAGAAAAATGCATAAAATAACATTATTTTGTCTTTCGTTATGCATAAACGTGGAATAAATATGCATGTATTACCTTCTTTTATACAAATATTCTACACTTGGCTTTTGATGCAGAATAGCCTTTTTATCCATTTTAAGCTAATTATTGTAAATTATTGAAAAAAAGTCTACGGAAACCGCATCGGTTCAATTAGTTTTTGTTATCTTTGCAGACACAATTCTTAGATTATAATCAACTTAATATAAAATAAACCTTTAGAAGATGGAAAAAATTAATGTTAAACCAGCAGAAGGTAAGCTGGGAATCTTGGTTGTTGGTTGTGGCGCAGTAGCTACTACCTTCATGACCGGTGTTTTCATGACTCGTAAGGGACTTGCAAAGCCAGTAGGTTCAATGACTCAGTACGATAAGATTCGTGTCGGCAAGGGTGCAGACAAGAAATATTTGCACTACAAGGACATCGTTCCACTTGCTGACCTTAATGATATCGTATTCGGTACTTGGGATGTTTATCCGCAGAATGCTTATCAGGCAGCTATGTATGCTGAGGTATTGAAGGAGAAAGATATCAATCCTGTACGCGAGGAGTTGGAGAAGGTAGTACCAATGAAGGCTGCTTTCGACAAGAACTATGCAAAGCGTCTTGATGGCGATAATGTGAAAGATTGCAAGACTCGCTGGGAGATGGTAGAGGCTCTTCGTCAGGATATCCGCGACTTCAAGGAGAAGAACGGTTGTGCCCGTATCGTTGTTATCTGGGCAGCATCTACCGAAATCTATGTTCCTGTAGATATGGAGATTCATGGTACATTGGCAGCACTTGAGGCTGCAATGAAGGCTGACGACCGCCAGCATGTAGCTCCATCCATGTGCTACGCTTATGCTGCTTTGACAGAGGGTGCTCCTTTCATCATGGGTGCTCCTAATACAACTGTTGATATTCCTGCTATGTGGGAACTCGCAGAGAAGACCAAGATGCCTATCGCCGGTAAGGACTTCAAGACAGGCCAGACTCTTGTCAAGAGTGGCTTCGCTCCTATCATCGGTACCCGTTGTCTCGGCTTGAATGGCTGGTTCTCTACCAATATTCTCGGCAACCGTGATGGTCTCGTTCTCGATGAACCTGCTAATTTCCATACCAAGGAGGTAAGTAAACTCTCTACTCTTGAGACAATCCTGAAACCTGAAGCTCAGCCAGATCTCTATGGTCATGGTAACGATGAAGATACCCAGTACTATCATAAGGTACGTATCAACTATTATCCACCTCGCAACGATAACAAGGAGGGTTGGGATAATATCGATATCTTCGGCTGGATGGGTTACCCAATGCAGATTAAGATTAACTTCCTCTGCCGTGACTCAATCCTTGCTGCTCCATTGCTACTCGACCTTACATTGTTGAGCGATCTTGCTGCTCGTGCAGGCCGTTTCGGAATCCAGCGTTTCTTGAGTTTCTTCCTTAAGGCACCTATGCACGATTATACTAAGGGTGAAGAGCCTGTAAACCATCTCTACCAGCAGTATACGATGCTGAAGAATGCTATCCGTGAGATGGGAGGTTACGAGGCCGATGAGGAAATCGACTAATCAGGTTATTTCATTTAATACTACACCTTATTATATATAAGGCATTAAATTTATATCATGGCACACCTTTGGAATGTTAGAATATCTCTCCATAGGTGTGCCTTTTTGTTTATTTATATAGAAAGTAGACATGGATTCGGTAACGAGTTTTATTTATGGTATGAGCATGATGTTCTTCTCCATGATGGCATTCCTGTTTTGGAGAAAAGGAAAGGAGATGCTCTTTCGGATGATTATGTGGCTCATGATTGTGGTCGACCTGCAGTTGGTAAAGGACCTGGTTTTCTTTCTGATTTATGGTTTTGACAACGAGCATGCGTGGTATCTTACGTCTTCGTTGGATATGATGATTATTCCGTTCTACAGCTTTGTGTTGATGGAACTGGTGAAGCCGGGCTGGTTCGGATGGGTGAAAGCTTTGATGCTGGAATTGCCTTTCCTCTTGTTGCCGGTGTTCTATATTTTTACCCATAATATCATCTGGTTTTATGTGCTTTCTGCCTGGGGAGCCATTTATGGATTCTCTACCTTTATATTGCTTTTCTTTATGATTCGGAGGTATCACCGCCAGCTGAAAGAGCGCTTTTCTTATCAGGAAAATATTAATCTGAATTGGCTTCTTGCCATTCTCAATACCTTCTTCCTGATTCTGTTTTTATGGACGCTGAGCTGTTTCGTTATTAATGTGGATTACGACAATATCTATATGGTAAGCTCTCTGATACTCTGGATGCTGATAGATTATTTTGTTTATAGGCATGAGTCAGTGATAGAAGAGTTGAGCGATATTGAAATTGTACCGTTAGAGCAGAACGAAGTAGATGTTTCAGGGATGGCTGCTGAGGTGCAGCGGTTGTTCGAGGAAGATAAAATCTATCTCAATCCGAAACTGAAATTGTCTGATGTGGCGCTGGCTGTAGGTACGAACCGTACTTATCTGAGTCGCTATTTTAACCGACAGAATGGGCAGACGTTTTATGATTATGTGAATTCTTATCGTATACAGTATGCTGAGAACTTGTTGAAGTCAACGAACTTTCCTTTACCGGAAATCGCCATCAAATCGGGATTTAATTCTATTTCTACGTTCAGAAGAGTATTTTTTGCCTCTTTTGGTTGCTCTCCTAATAAATATAGAGTAAATGCATAAGTTGTTGGTGTTTAGGTGGTTTGTAAAAATCAGTGGTACACTGAAAAATGTCAAAAGACACTTTTTGTCCATTTGAAACTTATTTTTGCTATTTTGAAACCATAGTTCTCAATTTTTTTTCTATCTTTGCACCATAGAACTTTTTGAAGAGAATATAACTCTAGCATTTACTTTTTCTAGGAATTAAAAAATAAAGGTTGGCCAACCCGTTGAGGGCAAGCCAACCTTTCTCGTTATGTATGTTATTCTTTGTTTTTTTACTTTATTCCCGGTTCCCGTTTTCATTATTCCTTGTTACTGCCTCCGAAGATGCGGAGCAAGTAGAGGAAGAGATTGATAAAGTCGAGATACAGAGTCAAGGCTCCGATGAGTGCCAGTTTCTGTGCGCCCTCGCTCATGTCGTATTGTGTCTGGAGCATCTGCTTGATCTTCTGACTGTCCCAAGCGGTCAAGCCAACGAAGATGGCTACGCCGGCGTAACTCAAAATGTAATCAAACCCAGAACTCTTCAAGAACATGTTTACTATGGTAGCGATAATCAGACCAATCAGCGCCATGAAGAGTATTTTTCCTAAAGAGGTCAAATCCTTCCTGGTAGTGTAACCATAGAAAGCCATCGCTCCGAATGTGCCGGCTGTAATAAAAAATACCTTGGCAATACTTGTCATCGTATAAACTACGAATACGGATGAAAGCATGGCACCATTCAAAACCGAGTAGACGATGAAGAGTAGGGTGGCCGTAGTCAGGGAGAGTCTCTGTAGGGCACCGGTAATGATGAATACCAGGGCGAGCTCTGCGATAATCAGACCAAAGAGCAAGCCGCGGCTTGTCATCAAGGTCATCAGCAGGGTAGGACTACTAGCTACACCATAGGCAGTAACGCCCGTAATCAGGAGAGCTAAGGTCATCCATGTATACACTTTGCGCATCAAAGCAGAGAAAACCCCGCTTATACCTCGCTCTTTCTCATTAACAGCAAAGCCATTGCTCTGCTGGTTGTTCTGACTATTTATCAGATTGTACATTTCCTTTTCTGTCATAATTCTATTTTCTTTTGTTATTTATGGTCTATTGAATAATATAATAAGCGCAAAGATAATGCCATTTATTGAAACGAACGATAATCTCTGCGCTTTATTAACATTTATTCCGTAATTTTACGTCATTCTCAGACCCTTTATCAGGATATGATAGTTGCCGCTAGGAATGATGGTGATGTCTGACTTCATGTCAGTCTCCTTGCGGTTGAAACTGATCTGCCATTGCCATCTTAATCTCTTATCTTCTCTTTCTTCTACCACTCTCATACGCTATTCGTTTTATTTCGAATGCAAAGATACGTCTTTTCCGTTTTCTACCTATGCGATTTGTGCGATTTGCGTGGATTCGGGAAATAAAGTGCGAAAAATATCATGGAATCATTCAGAAGAATATCTCCGAAGGATACGAAATTATCTCCGAAAGATAGCACAATATCTCCGAAGGATAAGAAAATATCTCCGAAGGATAGCAGAATATCTCCGAAGGATAAACCCAGAAGACAAATGTAGGTAATCCGATGACGAAGATATGGAAACTGGGTTGTGGCAACGAGGTGAAGGGTGAAGGGTATATTTTAAATCTTATATTATATTCTTTTTTTAGGGTTTTTCCGATTTTTGACCCTAGGGTACCCTTTCATTTTTCCCTTGCCGCGCGTATATATAAAAAAGAGTTTTCAAACCTTCACCCTTCACCTTTTTATTTAACGTTTTATGTGTCAAATAGTTACGGGTGAAGGGTGGTGAAGGGTGTTTTGTGTATTTTATAAACATATTTTAAGAATCCAGCCTGTTTTTACATATTTTAAGCGTTTATTTTGGGTTCCGAAAGAGGCATTTTTTTTAGAGAGTCCTCTTTTTTTTATGATTTCTTTCTGCAGAAACTCCTAGAAACTTAGTTTAATCGGTATCCTTGATGTATAAGCCGTTAAAATATTATCAGCGAAATAAAGTTAATGGCTATGGATAAGCGTAAACTTCTAAAATATAAGTTATCTTAAAAACATTATAACCTTTTATAGTATTGTCAGCGAAATAAAGTTAATGGCTACGGATAAGCGTCAATTTTTAAATATAAATTAACTGAATTTTCGCATGTGGTTCAAGAACCTTTCAGGGCGTATGGGACAAAACTTGCGAAACTTGAGTAAATTAACTGAAAAGCATTATAACCTTAAATAGTATTGTGCGCTTGCGTATACGCCTAAGTGTGTGCACAGGCAGGCGCATATATATAATAATGTAAGCAGCTAAAATCTCTTGCGTAAAGTCTTTATAGATGTTAAAAACCGACTAAAAAAGCAACTTTTTTGCGAAAAGATTTGGCGGAATGAAAAATAGTTAGTACTTTTGCACTCGCTTTTGAGAAATACGCTTTCTCTTAGCGATTAAAGAAAGAGTTCTTTGAAAGATTTTACATAAACAGACAAGTAGTACAAGAAGCGGTTAACTTCTTAGAAATAAGAAAGTTGACTGGGTAGAAGAAACGAACCGTCAAGCAATTGACAAGTCAGGTTTACTAAGCTTCAATAAACGAAAAGGATATTCGTCCTAAGTACAGACAACAAACACCGATTGCTTCAGCAATGAGGCAAGAAGTAAAAATGATATTTTACAATGGAGAGTTTGATCCTGGCTCAGGATGAACGCTAGCTACAGGCTTAACACATGCAAGTCGAGGGGAAACGATATTGGAAGCTTGCTTCCGATAGGCGTCGACCGGCGCACGGGTGAGTAACGCGTATCCAACCTGCCCATCACTTGGGGATAACCTTGCGAAAGTAAGACTAATACCCAATGACGTCTCTAGAAGACATCTGAAAGAGATTAAAGATTTATCGGTGATGGATGGGGATGCGTCTGATTAGCTTGTTGGCGGGGTAACGGCCCACCAAGGCGACGATCAGTAGGGGTTCTGAGAGGAAGGTCCCCCACATTGGAACTGAGACACGGTCCAAACTCCTACGGGAGGCAGCAGTGAGGAATATTGGTCAATGGACGAGAGTCTGAACCAGCCAAGTAGCGTGCAGGATGACGGCCCTATGGGTTGTAAACTGCTTTTATAAGGGAATAAAGTGAGTCTCGTGAGACTTTTTGCATGTACCTTATGAATAAGGACCGGCTAATTCCGTGCCAGCAGCCGCGGTAATACGGAAGGTCCGGGCGTTATCCGGATTTATTGGGTTTAAAGGGAGCGTAGGCCGGAGATTAAGCGTGTTGTGAAATGTAGACGCTCAACGTCTGCACTGCAGCGCGAACTGGTTTCCTTGAGTACGCACAAAGTGGGCGGAATTCGTGGTGTAGCGGTGAAATGCTTAGATATCACGAAGAACTCCGATTGCGAAGGCAGCTCACTGGAGCGCAACTGACGCTGAAGCTCGAAAGTGCGGGTATCGAACAGGATTAGATACCCTGGTAGTCCGCACGGTAAACGATGGATGCCCGCTGTTGGTCTGAATAGGTCAGCGGCCAAGCGAAAGCATTAAGCATCCCACCTGGGGAGTACGCCGGCAACGGTGAAACTCAAAGGAATTGACGGGGGCCCGCACAAGCGGAGGAACATGTGGTTTAATTCGATGATACGCGAGGAACCTTACCCGGGCTTGAATTGCAGAGGAAGGATTTGGAGACAATGACGCCCTTCGGGGCCTCTGTGAAGGTGCTGCATGGTTGTCGTCAGCTCGTGCCGTGAGGTGTCGGCTTAAGTGCCATAACGAGCGCAACCCCTCTCCTTAGTTGCCATCAGGTGAAGCTGGGCACTCTGGGGACACTGCCACCGTAAGGTGTGAGGAAGGTGGGGATGACGTCAAATCAGCACGGCCCTTACGTCCGGGGCTACACACGTGTTACAATGGCAGGTACAGAGAGACGGTCGTACGCAAGTACGATCAAATCCTTAAAGCCTGTCTCAGTTCGGACTGGGGTCTGCAACCCGACCCCACGAAGCTGGATTCGCTAGTAATCGCGCATCAGCCATGGCGCGGTGAATACGTTCCCGGGCCTTGTACACACCGCCCGTCAAGCCATGAAAGCCGGGGGCGCCTAAAGTCCGTGACCGTAAGGAGCGGCCTAGGGCGAAACTGGTAATTGGGGCTAAGTCGTAACAAGGTAGCCGTACCGGAAGGTGCGGCTGGAACACCTCCTTTCTGGAGAGACGAATATTGAGAGAATGTTGAGTGTTGAATGTTGAATGTTGAGTTCTCATTCTTGCTTACTTCTATATTTGTTGAGATAGTGACTGATTAAAGTTCGCTTCTCTTC